>JAVHLO010000429.1 GCA_031082105.1 Planctomycetota bacterium | reverse complement strand
CGAAACGTCAAACAGGATTTGACGCTTGTGGCTACCCTGGTTTCCGATGTCAGCTATCGGAGAGACCACGAATTCTGACGCGTTGCCCGGCTCTGGCCGGAACCAACCGCCAAAGACGCCGAACCCGCCGAGATATGGGATCGGAAACGCCTCCTCCGTCTTCGGTATCTTCAGCGTCTTCAGTGGTTCAAACAGAGTCTGCGGTTTCCAGTCGTCCTGAAACCTCGATGTGGCGAAAACTGAGCCGCGAGCGTTGGCGAGCGACCAAACGCCCAGTGGTTGGAGCAAGCCGTTGGTCACTCCCTGACGGTCGCGGCTCGGATCGGTTTCAGGATAGGCACCTATCGACAGAATGCTCATGGCCGAGATATTCCAGTTGGCGTGATTCTGCGCGTCGATTCGGGAATTTTCTCTTGACTTTTGAGGGAGGTTTTGCTATAGTTCGCTATTCCTTCGGGGTCGTGTTCTGATGCCAAGCAACCATGCCAAACCTTCGCTTGGTTCGGGCCATTGGAAATTGCGGCAGCGACGAGTATTCATTCCACGCACAAGACATTGAGCGCGCCATTCTGTATCTGCAACAAACGTGTTTTGCGTGTCAAGGCGGGCGATCCTGTTGCAGGAAGAGACGAGCAATTCGGGCGCTCCGTTGCGGCCGCGTGCCTTGATGCAAACCGGTGAGATATTGATATGCGATCTGTTGGAGGTTCTGTCATGGTAGGAAGAAAGGTCATGGTGGCGCTGTGTTGCGTTGCGCTTGCGGGGGCGTTGTTCGCCGGCAACAGCAATGAAATCCTCAACGTCCAGGGCAAGCTCACGGATTCGTCCGGCAATGCGCTGACCGGCAGCTACGACATGACGTTCAGTATCTATCTCGTGAGCGGCGGCGGCGTACCGCAGTTCACCGAGGCCTGGACGGGCGCAAACCAGGTGCCCGTCACGAACGGCATCTACAATGTGAACGTCGGCTACCTCACGGGCGGCGGCATCCCGCTCACCGTCTTCGCGAACGCCGACCTCTGGCTTGAGATAGGAGTCGGCGCGGAGACTCTTGCGCCACGCTCGCACCTTACAGCTCACGCTTTCGCCTTCAGCGCGCGGACGCTCGACGGCATCGCGTCCGGCAACGCCTCCGGTGAGATTCCCATCAGCAACGGCGTGATCTGCATGAACCTGAACGCCGAACTGCTCGCCGGACAGAACGACGCGTACTATCTGAATGCCACGAGCATCAATGCGGGCCTGCTCGACCCGGCGTATGGTGGCACGGGGCTCGACACATCGGGGACGGCCGGCGGCGAGATACTCTACTCCTCCGCTCCGGGCGTGTGGGCTGAGTTGACGCCTGGCGCAGCGAATGATGTCCTTACGATCTCCGGCGGCGTGCCGATCTGGCAATCGCTCCCGGCCCCCGACGGCGGCATCACCAGCCTCGGCGGCCAGACGGGCGTCACACAGACCTTCGCGAACGATACGAACGTGACAATGACTTCCAACGCGAACACGCACTCGCTCGGCTGGCTGGGCCAGCTTGCGGTCTCGCGCGGCGGCACAGGCGCCGCCACTCTGACCGGCATGGTCGTCGGCAACGGCGCCGGCGCATTCACTACGGCCACCAGCTCGCCGAACTATATCGCCTACTGGCTCGATGCGAACACGATCAGCGGCGAGCAATACCTCGATGTCACGCGCGGCGGCACGGGCGGAACAGGCCTGACGGGCATCCTCAAGGGCAACGGCGTCCTCCCCTTCTCGGCTATCACCGGCTCTCCCAACTACGTCGCCTACTGGCTCGATGCGAACACGATCAGCGGCGAGCAATACCTCGATGTCGCGCGCGGCGGGACGGGAACGGGTTCAGCTCTCACGCAGGGCAGCGTCGTATTTTCGGGCGCGGGCGGCATCTACTCCCACGACAACGCGAACCTCTTTTGGGATGACACGAACAACTACCTGGGAATCCGCACGACAACGCCAGGCCAAGCCTTGACCGTTGACGGCACCTTCGGCATTCTTGAAGGCGGCGGCACGCCGACATTCCATACGATCTTCCAGGGAGGCGATCAGATCGCGGACGTTGCATATACGCTTCCAATCGACGACGGCACGAACGGCCAGGTGCTCGCGACCGACGGCTCCGGCGTTCTGTCGTGGACGAGCAGCCCCGCCGGCAGCGCGCCGATCGACCGCCCGTACGTGACGATCGGCTCTGACGGGTTCCTCACCGCCGAGCGCGCGCTGACCGCGAGCAACGGCATAACCATAACCGACATGAGCGCGAACAACCCGGTGTACATCGCGCTGGGCAACCTCACGAACAACTGGGACCAGCAGGGGGCGTTCGATATCCTCCTGACCAACGCAGGCTCCGAGCTGCGAACCCTCGAGAACGTCGGCGGAATCTACTACGGCACGTTTGACGTCGGCGATCTCACGAGCGACCAGACATACACGTTTCCGGACTGCCCGGGCACGGTTGTGCTTGGCACCAGCACATCCAACTACGCGGCCTACTGGACCACAGGAAACTCCCTCGCAGGCGAGCAGTATCTCGACGTGACCCGCGGCGGCACGGGCGCCGCAGGCTTGACCGGGATCGTCAAGGGCAACGGCGCGGGCCCATTCTCAGCGATCACCGGATCTCCCAACTACGTAGCCTACTGGCTCGACGCAAACACGATCGGTGGCGAGCAGTACCTCGACGTCACTCGCGGCGGAACCGGCGGCACAGGCCTGACCGGCATGCTCAAAGGCAACGGCGCGGGCGCATTCTCGGCCGTGACCGGTTCGCCCAACTACGTTGCCTACTGGCTCGACGCGAACACGATTGCCGCCGAGCAGTATCTCGATGTGAGCCGAGGCGGCACGGGGACCTCTTCCGCATTCACGCCCGGCAGTGTCCTTTTCGCAGGACCGACGGGCGCCTATGCGCAGGACAACGTAAACTTCTTCTGGGACAACACGAACAAGCGGCTCGGGATCGGGAACGACAGCCCCGAGAACACGCTTGAGGCTGCGCTGTTCGATCCCAGCACGAATACCGTGCTCACCGTGGCCTCGATCGAGAGGGAATCCACCGGCGGCACGCCGGCAGCCGGAATTGGCGCAGCGCTGACTTTCAGCGTCGAGGATTCATCTGAAGCCACCGTCGAAGACACCGCGCGGATCAGCGCAATATTGACGGTTCCGACCGACGGAAGTGAAAAGGGCGTACTGGCGTTTGGCACATGCAACAACCCCGGCGGCATCGCCGAGCGCATGAGACTCCAGGCCGACG
>JAVHLO010000428.1 GCA_031082105.1 Planctomycetota bacterium | reverse complement strand
CAAGCGACGATCGAATGCTCCTCGGTTTAGACAGACGCAAACAGTCTGCCTCGACCGATTCATACAGACTGTCCGGTCATTGGTCGGCAAAGGAAAGGGATTTGCGGAGCGCGGTTCCTTCAATGGGGAACCAGCAAGGAGGTTGTCCATGAGAAAATCCCGTGGTTCCAGGTGGGTGGCGGTGGCAATGGCGGGGATCGTGGCTTGGGCGGCGGGGTGCGTCACGACCCCGAGATTCGACCGCACGGGGTCGCAACCGGCGGACACCGTGATCGTGAACGCGCAGATCCTCACGAGCGACACGAACCGGCCCTATGCGGATTCGATTGCGGTGAAGGGTGAGCGGATCGCCTATGTGGGCGACCGCCGGGGCGTGGCGGATTTCGTCGGGCCAGCGACCGAGGTGGTCGACGGTCACGGCCGACTGGTCACGCCGGGCTTCATCGACAACCATTGCCATCCCCTCTGGATCGGCGGCATGACGTATCTGCAGCCGTGGGAGCTCTTCACCCTGGAGACGCAGGCCGACCTCCTGGCCTGGGTGAAGCAGCGGGCGGAGGAACATCCCGAGCTGCCGTTGATCGGGGGCATCGGCTGGAAGCTGAGCCAGCTGCCGGAGGGGCCGCGGCGGGAAATCCTCGATGCCGTCGTGCCGGATCGGCCGGTCATGTTGATGTCCTACAGCGGCCAAGGCGGCTGGTTGAACAGCAAGGCGATCGAATGGATGGAGTCGCGCAATCCCGTGGCCTTCGAACTGCTGGCGCCCGTGCGGGATCCCAAGACCGGAAAATGCACCGGCGAGTGCATGCGCTACCATGTCATCAACTTCCTGGACTACTGGACGTGGGCGGAATTGGGGTCCGAGGTCGAAGAGGGCGTCATGGCCGCGATGACGAGGACGCTCAACGAGGCATTGTCCTACGGGGTGACGACGATGCACGACGTGCAGCTCTACCCGCAGTTCATCCCGCTGATCCTGAAGTTCCGGGACCGGGGCGGACTGGACAACGTCCGGGTGCGCGGCGCGTACTACGTCGGGCACGAGCGGCTGGCGGACGAGACGCAGCTCAAGCAGGATTTGATGGCCTGGAAGAAACTGTACAAGGCGGAGTCGGGTCCGCACTTGGTGCTTGGCGATTCGCTCAAGTTCTACATCGACGGCACGATGGACAACTGGACGTCCTTTCAACTGGAGCCCTACACGGACAATCCGGCGACGTGCGGCCGCCCCGACTGGACGCAGAAGGAATTCGACCGCGTCATCGAGATCGCGGACGCGCTGGGCCTGCAATGCTGCGCCCATGCCTGCGGCGATGCAGGGGCCCGGCGTGTGGTCAATGCCTATGAACACGCCCAGGCGGCGAACGGCCCGCGGGACGCGCGCCACCGCATTGAACATTGCGAAATGCCGTCGGCCGAGGACTGGCCGCGGATGGCCAGGCTGGGCATCCTCGCGGCCATGCAGCCCCAGCACTTCTACGGCGATGAGATGATCGAAAAGCGGCTGGGGTATGAGCGTGCGCAACGGCGCAGCCCGTGGCGTTCGCTGCACGAGGCGGGGGTGGCCGTTTCGTTCGGCACGGACTGGGCGGCGGGGCCATTCAACCCGGCCTACGGCCTGTTGATTGCCGACCTGCGCATGAACTACAAGGGCGACGACGACTGGGGGCCGAAGGAGGCCGTTCCCGTTGAGGAGGGCATCCGGTTCTGGACGGCGGGCTCCGCCCACGCGCTGTTCATGGAGCAAGACATCGGGACGCTTGAGCCCGGCAAATACGCCGATTTGGCGGTCTTCAACACCGATCTGCGCGAGATGCCGACGCTGTGGTTCCTGTTGTTCCACGAGGTCGGGCTGGGCAACTTGGATACGTTCGTGGATTTCACGATGGTTGGCGGGCGGGTCGTCTACGAAAAGGACCGCCCCGGCCGGGAAAAAGGAACGAAATAAGAATAGGCTCCGGCAACCGGGGAATCAAACGCCTCTGTTCCGGAAAGTGCGACCGGTCGCTCAATCAATGTTCGGGTGAGGACACAATGAGAAGAATTCGGATCGCATTGTTTTTCGTGATCTGCGTCACTGTGGTTGCCGGTGCCGCAGAGAAAGAGACCTGCATTTGAGCACGGTGAGCGTGAGATCCGAGAGGGAAAAGGCGTTTCGCACGAAGACGCAAAGCAGAGGCTGCAAAAATGGCCTAAGTAGTCTGGGCACCGTCTGCCTTGGACGATGTCAATTCCATCGCATAGTATATTGCCAGAGATTCTGTCGACCAAGCACATCTCTTCGTAGCGCGCCTCTTTGAAGCGACAGACCGTTTGCGGGAATTTTCACTGTCTGGACGCATAATACCTGAAATCGGTGCCCCATCCTGCCTTCGTCCTGGGCAAAGGAGATTCTTCCCCCGCTGCGGCGGGGTCAGAATGACAGTTCCCTCATTCTGTTAGAGGCTCTAAGTCTAGTCATGCTTGACTTTGTTCGGACGAACCTTATCATGTGTGCATGGCAAGGAAACCAAGAAAAGACCAATTGGGCGAGTTGCCGATATGCCATGTGGTCAATCGTGGGATGGGCGAGTTCCTGGGCTACGTGCCGGGAGGAGGCAATTACACGCAACATCTTGGACAGTAAGGAGTAGCAAGGAGTGTCCCCAAAAGGAACAAAGAAGAATGATGAGAATCACATCTAGGAAAGTCCTTGGGCTTGCTGTGGGCATCCTGGGCATCGCAATCGTCGGCGTGGTCTTCGCACAGGAATCCGGCGAGGCCCCGACGGTCGAGGCAACAAAGAGACTCTCCGGCAACTACTATGAGACTGCCCGCCGACAGGTCGCGCGCCTCCATGCACGCTGGGCGGAGCTGATTCGGCCTCACCGCGGCTACCCCGACTTCTCGCGGTTTCAGGAAGGGTCGGCCTTTGAACGCGTCATCGAGGAAGAAGAGGCCTATGTAAACGCCATCAAGGAGTTTGAGAATATTGTTGATGAGACGTTCGGGTCGTTCTTCGAACCTGCTGAGCGGCTTCTCCGCGACCTGAGTGATAGAGATGCGCGCTGCATTTACGCATGGCCGGGGTGTCGCAGGATGGACACGGAGGACCACAAGTGGGCGGTCGAGAAACTCCGTACCGCCATGGCGGAGTTCCGCGGACACGAAGGGGCCATGTGGAGGCTCGTCCATTCCTACGTCAGACTGCTGGCGGAGTACGACCTGATACTCTACAATTGGCGGCAAAGTAAGCGTGACGAGATGCCCGAGGAACTGCGAAAGGAGCTCAGGACAAAGGCAAAGGAAATGAAGGAAATCCTCGAGG
>JAVHLO010000427.1 GCA_031082105.1 Planctomycetota bacterium | reverse complement strand
GCGCCCATGACCTCCTGCGCGGCCTCGTGTTCTTGCGGCACGCCCGCGCCGGCGCGGCATGTGAGCGTCGCTTCCCTCAGCGATGAGGCGAAAGAACATACAATCGTGATCAACGGCGTCTCCAAGTCGCACGCGATGACCGGCTGGCGCATAGGCTACGCCGCCGGACCGAAGGCCGTCATCCAGGCCATAACGAAACTGCTCGGCCAGACTACGTCCGGGAGCTGTTCGATCTCGCAGAAGGCCGCGGTTGCCGCGCTGCGGATGCCGCCTGAGACCGTCGAGTCGATGCGCAAGGTATTCGACGAGCGCAGGCGGTTCATGGTCGCGCGGCTCAGATCGATCCGCGGCGTGTCGTGTTCGGAACCGCTCGGCGCGTTCTACGCGTTCCCGGACATCCGCGGTTTCATGGGGAAAAAGCTGGGCGCGGTCCGGATCAGCTCGTGCATGGAGTTCGCCAAGGCGCTCCTTGAGAAGAAAGAGGTCGCCATTGTGCCGGGGATGGCCTTCGGCGCGCCGGGGTTCGCAAGACTCTCCTACGCCGCCTCGATGGAGACGCTCAAGAAAGGGCTCGACCGGATAGAAGAGCTGCTCGGCGAGATGCATTAGGGTCCTGAGTCCACAGGATCCTGAACAGAATTCAATATCCTGGCGCTCAGCACCAGGACGCAAAGACACGAAGAAACACCCGAAAGAGCGGGAACCGTCCGGTGTTCAAGCCGACAGACAGGCGCTGAAGCACAGAGAACAACTCCGGCAGGCTGTCGGAATTTGGCGGTCGCGCGCTTTTTTTTGGAGCTGATCGATGTCGACGAAAAAGAAAAACGCCTCGGCAAAGAGCAAGAGGAGCGATGACATTTCCCGGATGGCCGGTTTCATATTCAAGCGGGTCCGCCAGATCCTGAGGGAACATCCCGGCGTGTCACGGCGCATCGATGAGCTCGAAGTCGAGGTGCGCGAGAGGTTCAGGCAGATATCGGACGCCATGAAACTGCTCGAAGAACACGACCGCCAGCTCGTCGCCGCGCTGATCATAAACAGCATCACCGAGACCGCCGAGGAGGTGCTGGGGAGCTAGCAGCCTGTCCGGGCAATGCCGGGCCGGCCGTACTGCCCGCCGGAAACGTCCCGCGAAGCGGGACGTTTGTCATTGGTCATTTCACGTTTTTCATTCGCGCGGTCGGTCCGTGTGGTTCACCGGTTCTGAGTATCATGTCGAAAGCGCCCGTTGGCAGATCTGAGACGTGGCTGCGGGAACTGGGCCTGCGCGCGGTCGTCCTGATCGGACGCGCGCTGATCATGCTCGTCGGGCGGTCCGTCCGGTTCCGCGAGACGGGCGCGGACGGGGTCTTCGACAAGGTCTTCAAGCGCAACGAGCGCGTGATCTTCGCCTTCTGGCATAACAGGCTCTTCTTCTTCATCTACTACATGGCCTGGCGCTTCATCTGGCATGGGCGGCCGCTTTCGATCATCATCAGCGCCAGCCGGGACGGCGAGTTCGCCGCGCGGGTCGGGTTGGGGTTCGGCGCGGATATCGTACGCGGATCGAGTTCGCGCATGGCCGTGTCTGGACTGGTCGGCCTGCTCAGGCGCGGGCTCGACGACCGCGCGGAGAGTTGCCCGGTGTTTACGCCCGACGGGCCGCGCGGACCGAAATACCACATCCAGCCCGGCGTCATTTTTCTGGCCCAGAAGACCGGTTTGCCGATAGTGCCGGTCACCTACGGCGTGAACCGGGGCATGAGGCTGCGGTCGTGGGACAACTTCCTCATCCCAACTCCGTTCTCGCGGGCGCTCGTGCGATACGGACCCGCAATCGAGGTGCCGCCGGACGCGGATGACACCACGCGCGAAGCGCTGCGCGCGCGGCTTCAAGCGGAGATGATCGCGCTGACGAAGGAGACCGAACGCGCCGCGGGCTTCGAGGATCCGAACGGCGGCCGGCGTCGGCGATGAACCCGGGAGCCAATGTCGGTCACTGATGAAACGCAGCCGATACCGAAAGCGAACCACAGAGACACAGAGCGTACATGGAAGCGCTCTTTGCGTGCGCCCTCTGTGTTGTCTGTGTCTCTGTGGTGAATACTCTTCTCCAAAGGAACGGGGCATCGCAGAGCGGTAGACTGGATCGTACGGATGATACGAACGCTATTTCTCGGGACACCGCAGTTCGCCGTGCCGGCCCTCGAGGCGCTGCTCAGGGCGGGCTGCGACGTCGTTGCAGTCGTATGCCAGCCCGACCGGCCCGCCGGCCGCGGCCTGCGTCAGACCGAGCCGCCGATGAAAAAGGCTGCCGCGGCGAGAGGGATTCCGGTCCTGCAGCCCTGTTCGCTCCGCGAACCCGCGATCCGCGCGCAAATCGAGGGACTGAGGCCGGACATCGCCGTCGTCGCTGCATTCGGGCAAAAACTGCCGAGGTGGCTGCTCGACCTGCCGCCGCTCGGCTGCTACAACATCCACGCGTCGCTGCTGCCGAAGTATCGCGGCGCCGCGCCTATCGCACATGCCATCCTGAACGGTGATGCGGAGACAGGCGTCACAATATTCAGAATGGTCGAGAAGATGGACGCAGGTCCGGTCCTGAAGAAGGCCGGCATCGCCATCCTGCCCGCGGAGACGGCTGGCGAGCTCGAGACCCGCCTCGCCGACCTGGGCGCAAAGACGATGATCGAGTCGCTCGGATTGCTGCGGGCGAACAGCGAGCCGGGCCGGGCGGAGAGACTTTCCGAGCCGGCAACCTGGCGGCTCAAGGAATGCGCAAAGGACCCTTTCACCGACCAGAACGAGGCCGAGGCGACCCTTGCGCCGAAGCTGAGCAAGGATGACGGACGAATAAACTGGAGCAAGGCTGCGGAAGAGATCGCGCGCCAGGTGCGTGCTTTCAACCCGTGGCCTGTTGCCCACACGGCATTGACGCGGGCAGGCAACAAGCCCGCGACCAAGGTGGGTATTCTATGCGCGTCCGTGGCGGGCGCGGAGGCGTTCGCAAAACTCTGTGCGGCCGGCGCGTCGAGCCGTGATGTCTGCGACGGAGCGGCGGCTGAGGAAGGCGGGCTCGCAACAAGGCCTGGCACGATCATGGGGATTATGCCGGCAGGGCTCGTCGTATCGACCGGGCGCGGATTTCTGCTCGTGGAACGCCTGCGCCCCGAGAGCCGGCCCGAGATGGACGCGCGGGCGTTCGTGAACGGGTACAGGGTCTCACCAGGCATGGTCCTCGGCGCGTGACAGGACGCGCACTTCAAAATCCCAACCTCCAAATCCCAAATCCCAAGCCGGAACGACCTTGTCGGTTTGTCCGGCAGGCAATGTTCTTTCGGCGTCGG
>JAVHLO010000426.1 GCA_031082105.1 Planctomycetota bacterium | reverse complement strand
GCCACGTTGCCGTAGGTCCTCTGCTAAGGCACGTAACACAGCGCTGAAAACCCCGGCTCGCACCCACGCCTGGAACCGGCGATGGCACGTCTGGTACGGCGGATATCGGTCGGGCATGTCCTTCCACCGCGCACCAGTACGAAGTACCCACAAGACCCCATTCAGTACTTCTCTCGGGTCACGCGGTGGGCGTCCCCGTCCGTCAGGACGCCGCTTTGGTTTCGGGATAAGGGGGGCCACCAATTCCCATTGGGTATGTGTAAGTTCCATACCCAATATATCGGAATTCGGCTACCCGGCAAAACTCCATTTTTGAGACCGCTTCTAGTCGGAATCCACTATCATGAATTTCATGTATGCCTCGCTGGCGAGTTGTCCGTCCACGGAGGCCTTAACGTAGACGAGGCCGGTCCGGCTCTTCAACTTGATGGTTTCGGCTTCAAGGCGGAGCTGATCGCCGGGCACGACGGTCTTGCGGAGCTTGACCTTGTCGATCGAGAGCAACACGGCCAGCTTGCCCGCGTTCTCCGCCTTTCGAAGAAGGAGCACGCCGGCGAGCTGAGCCATCGCCTCGAGCTGGAGCACGCCGGGCATGATGGGCGTGCCCGGGAAGTGGCCCTGGAAGAAAGGCTCGTTGAACGATACGTTCTTGATGCCGACCGCCCTGTTGTACCCGTCCAGTTCCAGGACCTTGTCGACGAGCAGGAACGGGAAGCGGTGCGGGAGGATGTTCTGTATCTCGCGCATGTCGAGTGCGGTCTCTTCCTTGCCGCGGCGGGTCTGCGCCTCGAACATGGCGGAGATGTCTTTCACGAGCTGAAGGTTCAGGCTGTGTCCCGACTTCACGGCCATGACGTGCGCCCGCAGGAAGCCGCCAAGCAGGTAGAGGTCGCCGAGCAGGTCGAGCATCTTGTGTCGCACGAACTCGTCCGGAAACCGGAGTTCGTTCTTGACGACGCCCGTTTCGGAGACGACGAGCGTATTTTCGTAGGATGCGCCCTTGCCCAGTCCTTTCTGGAGGAACTCCTGGACCTCGGATTCGAGACAGAATGTTCTCGCGCGCGCGAGTTCGGCCATGAAGGTCTCTTCCGTTATCCGCACGGTCAGATGTTGCAGCCCGATCGGTTTGACCTTGTAGTCGAGCGTGTAGGTGATGGTCAGACCGGAATCTGCGGGCATTGCGACGAGGGTGGAGTCGCCCTCCGTGACGGAGAGCGGGTACGGGAGGACGATGACCTTCTTCGGCGCGGCCTGTTCGATGATCTCCGCCTCTTTAAGCGCCTCGACAAATGCGACGGAGCTGCCGTCCGTGGCGGGCATTTCGGAGCCGTCGATTTCGATCTCCAGGTTGTCGATGGCGAGTCCGGCGATCGCGGCGAGCACGTGTTCGACCGTCTCGATTTCGATTTCACCCGCCTTGAGCGTCCTTCTGCGGAAGCTTGCGCCGGCGGAGGCCTGGTCGACCTTGATCCGCGGCCGTTCGGGGAGGTCAAGCCGAACGAACGTCACGCCTGAGTCGGGCACGGCGGGGAGAAAGCGCATCGAGACCTTGTTGCCGGAAAAGACGCCCACTCCCTGGACGCTCGCCGGCTTCTTTATGGTTCGCTGCAACCTTCTCAATTCGTAGCTCCTCTTTCTGTGGCGGCCACGAGCCGCGCGATGGCATCGGACAGTTGTTTCAGCAGCTTCCACATTTCGGGGAACTTGCGCAAGGCGACTTGTTCACGGCGGAACTGGCGTATCGGCCGCGCGGGGAAGCCGGACACGATCGTCCCCGCCGGGATGCTCTTTGTCACGCCCGCGCGGGCGGCGATGGTCACTCCATCGCCGACTTCGACATGCCCGTTCACTCCGCTCTGACCTGCGAGGATGCACCGTTTGCCGACCCTTGAACTGCCGGCGATCCCGGTCTGGGCGACAAGGATACAGTTGTCTCCGATAGTCACATTGTGAGCGATATGAACGAGGTTGTCGATCTTCGTGCTGTTCCCGATGGTGGTGCGGCCGAATCGCGCGCGCGCGATCGTGACGTTCGCACCGACTTCCACATCGTCGCCCACAAGTACGGTGCCGAGCTGCGGGATCTTGAGCCGATCTCCGTTTACGTCGGCGTACCCGAATCCATCGCTGCCGATGACGGCCCCCGAGTGGATGATGACCCTGGCACCGAGTCTGCAGCGCTCACGCACGACGACATTCGGGTACATTACGGAGTCGGGTCCGATCGAGGAGTCATGGCCAATATAGCAATTCGCATAGATGACCGAGCGATCTCCGATGACCGCGCCGCTCTCGATGACGACGTTCTGACCGATGGCGACGCCCTTCCCGAGCTGGGCCTTTGCCGAAACCACCGCGGTTCTGTGAACGCCTTTTTTGAGCGGGGCGCAGGGCGGGCACAACCGGGCGACTATCTTGCCGAAGGCCTCGTCCGGGTTCATCACCCTGATGCGGGGCAGGTTGGCGCGGACCTTCGTGTCGTGCGCAACGACGACGGCCGCCGCGTGCGTCTTTGCGAGCAGCGGCTCGTACCGCTTGTTGGCGAGAAAACTGATATCGCCCGCGTCGGCCTCGGACAAGCCCGACACGCCCCGGATCGGCGTGGAGGCGTCGCCCTCGACGGAGCCGCCGACGAATTTCGCGAGCTTACCTACTGTCCAGCCCTCTTTCACTGTTTGTTCAGCCGCTCTACAATGACGCTAGTGATATCCAGGGAATCGCGCCACGTCAGCACGTTGCGCCGGTTGATGCGCGCGTTGGCGCTCTCCGTGGATTCCTGTTCGAGCTTCTTCGATTCGATCTTGAAGACCAGATCGAAACCGGCCTCGACGGCGTACTTGTCGATTTCCTCGCGGATCTTGTTGTACATCGCGGCCGTATTGCGGTTGAGCCGAGCCGTCACCTTGGCCTGCCACTCGTCTTTGAGAAACTTACGCTCCGCGTCGAGGCGGACAAGTTGCATCGATCTCTGGTGCCATACGGGGCCTTCCTTGTCGAGCTGCTCGACCTCCGCGATGATGTTCTTCATCTCACCTTCAATCTTGTCGATTTCCGATTGCATCTTTGTCTTCTCGACTTCGACGCTGTTCTCGAACTCGATCGCCGCCTTGTACTGGCTGAACACATCACGGACGTTGACCACGGCGACCTTCAGAGTGCCCGGCACGGAACTCTGAGTCCAGACGGGTACCGCCAGTATCATCGTGACGGCGAACATGAACGCGCCTCCCAACACCAACATCTTCGCATATTGTTTCATGACCGGGAAAACTCCAAAGGCCAAAAAAGCGGACCGTTCCGCAGGAAACACCCGGAACGAACAATGGAGG
>JAVHLO010000425.1:1278-3338 GCA_031082105.1 Planctomycetota bacterium | reverse complement strand
ATTTCTGTGTGTTTCTGTGGCTTTCAACAATCTGCTCGGGCTAGGGATGTCCGATATCCAGCAGAAGGACCGACGAGATCTCTTCTCTGGCCGCGTACGGCGAGACGGATATCCGACACACCTTGCCGTCCCTTTCGACGGTGTCGACCTTTCCTATTATGAGTCCTTCGGGCATCCCCTTATCCCTGTCCTCTGCGGTAACGACGACCCAGCCCTGTCTTACCGGCGCGGAGGCCGGGATAAACCTGAGCTGGCAATGACCGGACGGGTTCCCCTCGTAGATACCCAGGAACCGTTCGGCCTCGGCGCGGGCAGCCGAGCCATGCGCAGCCGCGGATGAATCGGGGACGGCCATGGCCCTGATCTTGAACCGCGCGTCCGTGACGAGCACCGCCCGGCTGACGTTCGAATCCACTTCATCGACATGGCCGACCAGGAACGGCCCTACGGTGACGGGCATGCCGGCCCGGACACCCGCATCGCTGCCGCGGTCGAGCCCGACCGTCTGGCGCCAGTTGGACGAATCCCGTCTCACGATGACGTGCGCGACGAGTATGGACTGGAGCTCGGAGAGCCCCTGGGCCTTGAGGTCAGCCACGAGTTTCAGTCGCTGTTTGAGTTCGATGTTCTCGCTCTGTAGCAGGATGAGCTGCCTGCGGACCTCCGCGTTTTCGATTCTGAGCGCGCCGAGTTCCGCGATGGCCCCGGGCGGCAGGCCGACGGACTCCGCATCGTAGCCCTCACCGGCCGCGCCCTCGTCGGGCGAACCGGAGATGCTCTTGAACGTGGAGACAAGCAGGAACCCGGCCCGTCGGGTGATCCTCTCGGGAACGAAGATGAGCGAAGCAAAAAACAAGAGCAGCAGCAACACGAATATCACTCTCGCGCGCGGCTTGTCGTTCTGCTTCGAGGCTGTGGGCATGGCAGTACGATCTTCGGATTTTAGATTTCAGATTTTGGATTTTAGATTTCGGATCCTTGATCTCCGATGCGTCGTTCCAAAATCCAAAATCTACAGCGTATCTTCCGCCGACTCGAGACTCTCCTTGAGGAGGTCGATATTTTCGAGCACGACGAGGGTGCCTTTGGCGACGGCCGTCAGCGGGTCCGCAGCGACCATGACGGGTATGTCCACTTCCTTGCTGACCATCTTGTCGACGCCGCGCAGGAGCGACCCGCCGCCGCACATGACGATCCCCTGTTCGCACAGGTCCGCCGAGAGTTCGGGCGGCGTGCGTTCGAGCGCCTCGCGGATCGCGTGTATGATGGCGGAAAGCGGCTCTTTGAGCGCCTCGCGGATCTCCTCCGAAGTGACCACCACGCGCCGGGGCATCTGCGCGATGAGGTCTCTCCCCTTCACCTCCATGGTCATCTCTTTCTCGAGCGGGCACGCGGACCCGATCGTCACCTTGATCCGCTCCGCGGTCATTTCGCCGACAAGGAGGTTGTATGTGTTTTTCATGTGCTGCGCGATCGCCTCGTCGAACTCGTCGCCGGCGACTCGAATGGATTTTGACGCGACGATCCCGCCCAGCGACATGACGGCGACCTCGCACGTGCCGCCGCCGATATCGACGATCATGCTTCCGCGCGGCTCCTGGATCGGCAGTCCGACGCCGATCCCCGCAGCGAGCGGTTCCTCGACGAGGTAGACCTCGCGCGCGCCGGCGCGTTCCGCGGAGTCGATCACGGCTCGCTTCTCAACGGCGGTGATCCCGGACGGGACCGCGATGATGACGCACGGCATCACGAGCCTGCTGCGCCCGTGCACCTTGCGGATGAAGTACCGGATCATCGCCTCGGTCACGTCGAAATCGGCGATGACTCCGTCCTTCAGCGGCCGGATTGCGACGATGG
Organism: Planctomycetota bacterium; assembly: GCA_031082105.1. GTDB lineage: Bacteria > Planctomycetota > MHYJ01 > JACQXL01 > JAVHLO01 > JAVHLO01. The sequence goes on along the minus strand of JAVHLO010000425.1, from coordinate 1,481 downwards.
AATCGGGAGTCTTGCCGATCATTTCCTTTGCCGCATGCCCTACGGCCTGGCCGTTCAGCAGCACCTTGTTGGTCCCCTTGCGCACAGCGACGACAGACGGTTCAATGAGCACGATTCCCTGGCCTCTCACACATACGATCGTGTTGCACGTGCCGAGGTCGATGCCCATGTCGTTCGAGAAGAGGCCAAGGATTCTCTGAAAG
>JAVHLO010000425.1:0-1268 GCA_031082105.1 Planctomycetota bacterium | reverse complement strand
CACAAAAGATGAGTCGAAGGAGGGAAGGTATCCCGGTTCGCCGTCGGTTGGAATCGCACCGCAATTCACCCGCCCGACACGAAGCCATCCGCCGACGCGTTTGCCTGCCCCGAAACGTTCGGGCCGCGCGCGGGCGCTAGAACTGGTAGATCTCGCTCAACTCGGTGTATGCGATACCGATGCTGACGACGAGACAGGCAAAGGCGAAGATGAGGAGAATCGTGATCATGTCGTTCTTGGGGGCGGCGCCCTCAAGCGAGTCCATGCCTTCCTGGTCGACAAACTCGTCCGCAGCCATGGTCAGATGTGCTCCAAAGAATTCTCAATCGAAAGGCGGCTCTCGACGGAATGGCGATTTCGCCGCCGATCACCTTGGGGGTCCGCCGGCATGGCCGGCACAGTTCACGAACCAAGAAAAAGCATCGACCGCCTGTCATTCCTCATGAACAAGTCCGGTTAGTACACGCGGGATGACACGCTGTCGCCGACCTGGACCGCCTCCTTCTCGAATTCCTTCAGGCTTCGCGCGGAGGCCCAGTCGCCCTCGACCTTCTCAACCTGCACCTTCGTGACGAACCGGTCGCCGCGGTACACGGTGAGTTGCACGCCCGAGGCGAGCCCACGATTCCTGCCGATATTGATGATCATCAGGTTGAGATTGGCGCGCGTGCTCACGGCCATGACCTTGCCGTCGACCTGGGTGCTGACGGCGATCTCTTCGAGTTCGACCGCGCCCTTCGGCAGGCGGGCGGCCAGCTTCTTGTACATGTCGAGTTCGCGCGCCATCGAGGTAAGCGCCTCAGCCGTTTCAGCCAGCCGCGTGTTCGCGGACATGAGCGAACCTTCCACCTCGTTCAGCTTGCTCTGTGCGATGTCACGCTGGCCTTCGGCGTCCTCCTTCGCCTTCATGTACTGGTCCTTTTCCCTGTTCAACTGCTCGTTCAGCGTCTTGAGCTGGCCGAGCTCGGTCTTCAGCGAATCAACGCTGCTCCTCACTGAGGCGAGATCGTTCCCCACCTTGGTCAGGTTGCCCTGGAGCTCCTTGTTGGTGGTTTCGAGCTGGGCCTTCGCGGATTCTGCACCGGCGAGGTTGGTCTTCGTCGATGCGAGCTCCTTGTCGAGCGCATCGACCCTGCCCTGCAGCTCCGTCTGCTTCGTCTCGGCGTCCTTCTTCGCAGTATCCAGCTCCTTCTTCTTCTCTTCGAGCGCTCTTTTGTAGTCTTGCCTGTACGTGTATAGTGTCGAGGTCACGCCCAACAGTCCAAAAC
>JAVHLO010000424.1 GCA_031082105.1 Planctomycetota bacterium | reverse complement strand
CCTCGGAATTCCGCTCATACCGCGAAACGAAGGTCAAAGCTGCGGCATTGACGCTCCAAAGCGCCGTCGCCGCTTCGCTCTGCCGGCGCACTCCATAGGATCGAGCCTCGTGCACACCCAAGCAGACCTCCCTCTCCTCAGCTCACTCCGCTTTCATCAACTCACTCCCCTTTCCTCAGCTCACTCTCCCTTGATCAGCTCATCCGAGAGGATAAACTCCTTCCATTCCTTCTCGATCGCCTCGACGTCGCCGAAGATCCGCTCGAAGGCCTTCTTTCCGCCCTTTCCGGCGATCTCCGAGCGCACGTAATCCAGCCACTTCGCGCGATACTCCGCCGACTCGTGGGTCGAGAGAAAAAAGACCATCCCCCACGACTGCGGATAGCCGATCTCGGACCGCACCCTGCTCCCCGCACCGTAGTCCATGTCGATGAACTCCGCAAGCGCGACGGCCTCCTTTCGCCGGATGGCGCCACGGACGCCCGTCAGCCGCTGGTGGTTCACAAAGATCGTTGGCGGGTCCGATTTCAGATCCCATTTCGGGAACGTCTCCGCAAGCGTCGCCATCCCCTCCTCGAACCAGAACCGCCGCCGTCTCATCAACTGGTAGCCCGACGCGAAATCGAGGAGCTGGTGTGTGCCTTCATGGTACATTATCTCGTCGCGCTGCGCGACATCTGCATCGTGCGGGATCATCAACGCGTGCCAGAACGTATTGTAATGCGCCGCGGCCTGCTCGCGAATGCCCGTCTTCGCGAGGTATGAGTCCCTCGTCTTGAAATAGAAGACGACGATGATGTCGTCTTCCTTCTCCTTGAGGCCCAGCGTCTCGGCGTGCATCGACATGAACTGACGGCGCAGGCCGTCGAGCTTGTCGTGGACCCAGTCGACCAAATACTCGGGCGAGTACCCGCCCTTCTCCATGACGTACACGTACGGGTTGCGGTCGAAAATGGTCCATTTGTCGTTTTCGATCCGCAGGTTGGGCGTCGGCTCGCAGACCTTCCACGCGACGCTCGAGTCAATGAGTGTCTTGAAGACGGTATCGCAGCGTTCGACGATCCTCAGCCCACGGGGGCCCAGTTTTTGTTCGAACTCGACCCGCTCGGCCTTCGCCCTCTCCACCCGCGCGCGCTCCTCGACGACCGCCTTGTCTTCCCAGATCGTCTCGCCTTTTTCATTCGTCGTCGCCACGCGGCCAAGCAGGAAATTCGCGCGCGCGTTGTCCTTGTTGACGGCCAGAACCGAATCGGCGGCGGCGTTGCGTTCCGCTTCGAGCCCGTAGCGGTCGCAGAAGTCGGCAAGCGCAAGCCACGCGCCCTCGGTCTTCAGCTCTTCGGCCCGCGCGTGTTCCCGGTCGTAGAGTGTCCTCAGCTCGTCAACTGCGCCTGCGTGGGCCGGGTCGGCCAGCAGGATCTTTCGCAGCAGTCCGTCCGCCTCCTCCGCAAACAGGTCCGGACGCTTGCCGCACCACGTGTACAGCTCGAACATCTTCTCCGCGCTCTTTGTGTCGACGGTGTCCCGCTTTTTTACATATTCCGCCTTCACACGCGCGCGCTCCTCAGCCGCCGGATCGACGGGCTCGACGGTTTCATGGCCGACAAAGTACGCCAGCCCCCCGAGCACGAGAAGAGCCGTGACCGCGATGATGGCGCGTCTGAGCGTGATGGTCTTCTCTTCAGGCGCGCCCTCGCGGAAGGACGGGCGTTTGGGTCTGGTCTTGTGGCCGGGCGATTGCGGTGCGGGGCTCGCGCGTTCCTGCGGGGGGGCGCCGGACTCTTCGGGAACGACCACGACCGCGCTACATCGGCCGCAACGCACCTTCTGTCCGGGCCGGAAGTCCGCTACTTGGAGTTTCGCGCCGCAGCCGGCGCATTCGAGTTTCTTCATGACGGGTTCTCAGGGAAGTCCGCGATGCGTCCCGCTCCCTTTCAGAACCGGCCGGCAGGGATGCCGGCGCTCCCGGATGGCGTCTGCGGGGTCAGTCCGACATGACCTGCGGCATGAATACGAGCCATTCCTTCTCGATGGCGCCAACGTCGCCGAAGATGTCCGAAAACGTCTTCACCCCGCCCCGGCCTCCCAGTTCCGCGGTGAAATACTCCTTCCATTTCCCGCGATACTTGCCGCCGTCATAGCTGTAAAGGAAGTAGACTATCGACCACGACTGCGCGTAGTTCAGTGACCGCTGCTCGTCGGACGACTGACCCGCCCGGTAGTCCATGGCCAGCATTTCGGCGAAAGGCTTGAATTTCTTGTCGCGCATCGCGGCCTTGATGCCCGTGAGGTAGTGGTCGGATCCCACGCGCGTGAGCGGATCGCCCGACCCGCCGCGGCCGAGCGCTTCGAAGTGTGTTGCCATTCCCTCTTCGAACCAGAACGGGCGCCCGCCGCGGCCGTAGCCGGCCGCAAAATCGACGAGCTGGTGGGTCCCTTCATGGAAAAGCACCTTGTCCCGCTCGCCGACGTCCGGGTCGTTCGGGATAAATAACGCGCGCTTCTGCGGGCTGTAAAAGGCCGCAGCATACTCCTTCACGCCGGTCTTCTCCAGGTACGACTCGCGATCCTTGAAGATGAAGACGCCTACGAAATCGTCGTCGGTCGTCTTCTCACTGATCGCATCGGGATAGGTCGCGCGGAACTGCGTCAACAGCCTGTCGATGTTGCCGTAGATCCACTCGAACACCGTGTCCGCGCTGTACGAGCCTTCCTCGAGGAAGATCACGTACGGCGCATAGTCGCGGAGCGACCAGCCCTTGGCCTTCCCCTCCCGGTAGGTCTCGCGCTTTTCCCACTCCCAGACCGGCACGACTCCGAAGACCTCCCGGTAGATGCCCCCGCAGAGCTCGTTGATCCGCTTCCTCCGCGTGCCGATCTTCTCCGCCTCCGCCTGGGCCTCGGCAAGCTCCTTCTCCATCTCCTTCTCGACGTTGTCCGTCTCCGCCTTCTTGACCCGGTCGAAGAACTCCTTTGCGCGCGCGTTGGTCGGGTTCCGCTTCAAGGCGTACTCCGCAGCGTACGCACACTCCTGGACCAGGCCAAACCTGTCGCAGAACTCCGCCAGCGAGAGCCAGCCCTCTTCTGAGTCCGCCCCGCGCGCCTCGAGCAGCTTGTCCGTATGGACCGCCTTGACGCGATTCAGACCGTTCACGTGGCCGGGACTCAGCTTCATCACCTGGTAGAGCAGGTCCTCGGCCTCCTTGCCCAGCGCCTCTGGCCACTGCGCGGCCCACATGTGCAGCTCGAAGAGACCATCGGCACTGGATTGGTTCGTCGCCTCGTACTTGGCCGCGAATTCGGCCCTCTTGTCGACGATCCACTTGGGTAGTGCCTGTGACTGCTGAG
>JAVHLO010000423.1 GCA_031082105.1 Planctomycetota bacterium | reverse complement strand
CCCCTTGAGCGCGAGTTGACGCGCGCATGCGAGTCCTGCGGGGCCGGAACCGATGATGGCGACTTTGTCCGGGCGATGCGCAGCGCGCAAGCCGAAGGACGAAGGCGCCGGAGAGTCAGCCCCCTTTGCGGTACTCTCCGCAATCGGTTCGGTTCCAGGAGGCCTTTGACCGCCGCCTGAAGGACCGACCTTGTACTCTCCGGCTGAGCCTGTCATCCTTCGACTTTCGCCCTGCGCGCCTGAGGTTCGAGCTTCCCAATCCGCGAGGAACCGCTTCAGCGCTGCGATGGACACGGGTTGGTCCACCTTGTTGCGTGTGCAGTCCGTTTCGCACTTGTGCGGACAGATGCGCCCGCAGATGGCGGGGAATGGGTTGGCTTGTTTTTCGACATCGAGCGCTTCGGCAAACCTTCGCTGTGCGATCAGCGCGACATATGCGTGCGCATTCACACCGGCCGGGCATGCGAGTCGGCATGGAGAGACGCCCTGTTTGTCTATCGCGAACCCGCCCGGGACCGCCTGCGGATACCGCCGGTAGATGGCGGTCCGCTTGACGAGTTCCATGTCGAACTCGTTCGCGGCCCGTACCGGGCACTTGTCCACGCAAGCGGCGCAGCCGGTGCATCTGGCGAGGTCGATGTACCGGGCCTTCCTGCGCACGGTGGCCTTGAAATTGCCGGCAACGCCCTCGAGCTTCTCCAGTTCCGCGCCCGTGATCTTCTCGATGTTGAGGTTCCGTGCGGCATCGACAAGCCTCGGCGCAAGCGTACACATCGCGCAATCGTTGGTGGGGAAGGTCTTGTCCAATTGCGCCATCACTCCGCCGATGGCGGTCTCTTTTTCGACGAGATGGACCTTGAACCCTGCGCCGGCGAGGTCGAGCGCGGCCTGCGTGCCGCCAATGCCGCCGCCGACTACGAGGACGGAGCCGCGCATTTTGGTTTCAGGTTTCATATCGTGGTCTCACGTTTCGGGTAGCAGGTTGCGAGTTGCAGCATCCAACCTGCAACTACCTTGGCTCCAGTTCCTCGTGCTTGAATATCTTCCACGGCAGCGGCTCGTCGATGCTGCGCCCCGCCTCGTAGCCGAAAGTCTCCTGCACCTTTCGCGCGGCGAACGGGAAAACAACCGTCAGCGGGATATTTTTGGGGCACGCATCGGCGCACGCGCCGCACGCCACACAGGTCTGCGACACGTGGTACATGCGAGTGAGCTGGAAGAAAAGCGCGTACAGCGGCAGCTTCACCGCGCCCTTCACGGCTGTGACGTTCAGCAGATCGACGCCGCGCGGGCAGCCGACGTCCTTGTCGAAGAAACACTCCTGGCAATAGCAGACCGGGCACATCTCTCTGCAGTTCTTGCACGCGATGCAATTCTTGAAGAAGTCAAGCAGGGCCGCGGGGTTCTGCAGCCTGTCTGCGGCGGCGGTCCACTCGGCCCTTGCGGTTTTCACCTGGTCAAGCAGGCGCTGCCTTGCCGCATTCCGGCGCCCGGCGACATCGACATTCGCCGGCTCGGCCACGGAGGCGAGCGCGGCCTCGCCGGCGGCGGTCATCGGAAGCGCCGTGAGCTCATCGAGCCCATGATAGGCCAGCAGGACGTCGCCGCCCTCGGCCATTTTCCGGTCGCAGATTTCGCACGCGGGCCGGAGCGCAATTGATTTTGCCTTCAGTTCGGCGATCTTCTGTGCCGTGGCGGTTTCCCGGGCATGGGCGGGGCCGGGGAGCGCGTGAAACCCCTGGCCGATGGCCGTGGCATTCTCGGCGTAGATATCGTTCTTGTAGGCACCGGAACAGTCGGTGGTGAAGATGAGCAGGGAATCACGGCCTATCTGTTCCAGTTTCATCAACTCGACGACGGCCCGTTGTTCGCACGGCCGGAGGACGGCGGCGATTCGCTTACCTTTCACGAGCCAGCGCCTCAGGTAGCTGGCGGCGTTCATCCCGTATGCCGGCGCGAACGGGGCAGGCGCGCTGAGCTTTTCGGGCGCGCTGACCAGCGTGTACCCGATCGCGCCGCCAGTCCGTTGCTGGACCGCCACGGCGTCGACGGTCGCGGGCTGAGACGCCGCACCGCCAGGCGACAGGAGGCGCTTCAGCATTTCATGAAGCGACTTGTCGTCGATCTTGACGCCCTTGCGAGGGCCGGAAGGTTCGGTCATTGTGACTTTCCTCCTTCTCTAGAGCAACTCCTCCTTGAGCGGGTTCGGCCCGAGTTTCTTGATATCGCCGACCATCTCGGTGAGAATACCCGCGAACCGGGCGCCTTCGCTCGCGCTCACCCATTCCATGCGGACCCGCTTCTCCAGCCCGAACCGGGCCAGCACTACTTTCAGGGCGTTGATGCGGCGGCGAGCGTAGAAGTTGCCCTGATTGTAGTAGCAGTCGCCGGGATGTCAGCCGCCGACGAATATGCCGTCCGCGCCGTTCAACAGCGCCTTGATGATGAAGACCGGGTCGACCCTGCCCGAGCACATCACGCGGATGATCCTGATGTTCGGCGGATACTGGATGCGCGAAGTGCCGGCCAGGTCCGCGCCCGCGTACGTGCACCAGTTGCAGGTGAAGCCGATCAGGGTCGGTTCAAATTCTGTTGACATGCGGGACTCCATTAGCCGACAATTGACATCTGACAATTAACATTTGACCATTGACAATTGTATCAAGTCGCCACCGCATCCACCTGTGCCAGCACCTGTTCGTCCTTGAAATGTTCCGGCGAGATTGCGCTCGACGGGCACGCGCTGCCGCAGGAGCCGCAGCCCTTGCACAGCACCTGGTTCAGCGTCATCACGCCGCGCTTCTCGTCGAAGACGAGCGCGCCATACGCGCACATCGCCTCGCAGATCCGGCAGCCCGCGCATGCCTTCTCATCGATTTTCGGAGTAGCGGCCTCCCCCATCACCTTGCCCATCGACAGCGGGATCATCGCCTTCGCCGCGGCCGCGGACGCCTGGGCGAGCGTGTCGGTAATGTCTTTCGGCCCCTGGCAGCAGCCGGCGAGGAAGATGCCGTCGGTCGCCGTGTCGACCGGCCTGAGCTTCGGATGCGCCTCAAGCAGGAACCCGTCCGCGCCGCGCGTGATCTTCAGCAGGCCCGCCAGTTCGTTCGTCTCCGGACGGGGCACCATGCCGGCGGCAAGTACGACCAGATCGGCCTCCACCTGGAGCGGTTCGCACAGGAGCGTATCCTCGGCGCGAACAACGAGGCGTGTGATTTTGTTTTCGTCTGGGGCGTTCGGAAGTCCCTCACCCCCGGCCCCTCTCCCAAAGGGAGAGGGGAGGCTGTAGATCTCCGAGACGTTGCCGCGCCTGTACCTGACCCCGGCCTCGCGCACGCGATCGTAGAAT
>JAVHLO010000422.1 GCA_031082105.1 Planctomycetota bacterium | reverse complement strand
GCCCGCCTTCCCGCCCGGCTCGCTCGCGCAGGATGCGCCTCCCGTGCCCGCGCCGGCCGCGGACGCGTCCGGCCCGGGCCTGAATGCCTTCCAGATCAGCACAACCCAGAACGCAAGGAAGACCAAGGCGGCCGGCACGCCCAGCTCCACCGCGAGGTCGAGGTAGTCGTTGTGCGCGCGCAGCGCCTCGCCCACCGCCGCGTCCTTGAAACGCAGGAAATGCCCCGAGAAACTATCGAGCCCACCCCCCAGCAGCGGCCGCTCTTCAACGATACGGCATGCGGCCTTCCAGTACCCGACCCGGACGCCCATCGAGCTGGCCGGGTTCTTCAATTCGAGCGGATCGTAGTTGCGCAGCCATGCGAGCCCGACGATCGCCAGGACCGCAACGAGTCCGAGGCTCGCGAGCACGATCAGTGCTTTGCGGCGTCTCCTTATCCAGATCCCCACCGCAAAGACGACTACCGAGACGCACAGCGCACCAAGCCCGCCCTTGGAGCCGGTAAGTCCGAGCACGAACGCGAACATCGCCGCAACGAGACACAGCCATACCGTGGAGAGTACGCGCGCGATTCCGGCCTTCCCGGGCGCCTTCCATCCCGCCATTGCGGCCCCGATCAACGGGGCCGTCATGAGCGCCAGGAACGCTGCAAGGGAGTTCGGGTTCGCAAAACACGCGAACGGCTCGTTTGTGCCCAGCCGCACCTGGAACTCGTGGAGCAACTCGGCCGGCAGGAAGGTCAGGGCGGCCGGGTTGCGCTCCACCTCTCTCTGCAGCTCCGCGAACCCGAACGACCACTGGAACACGCCGATCAGCCCCGCGCCGGCCGCCGCGGCGAACAGCGCGCACAGCGCGAGCCGGACCGGCGTGCGCCCGGCCCCGCGCTTCGAGGCGAACACGAGCATGACGAAAAAAAAGGCGAGCTGGAGCAGCCACGGGACGGCGCGGCCGAACGCGCCGTACTTGTAACCGGCGACCGCCGGCGAGACGAGCACCGCAGCGACCACAAGCACGGGGAGGATGCCCAGCGGCGCCCAGTACAGCGTCAGCTCGCGGTCGAGCACGGCCAACACGGCCGCCGGGATGAGCGCAAAGGCGAACAGCGCGGCAAGGAACAGGTTCGCGCCAAGGCCGGAGAAGTCCGCCGAGACGAGCACGCGCGCTGTGACGAGACAGACGACCGCGGCGCCGAACATGGCGAGCGTCGTGCGCCTCAGCCGCTCCTTCGCCGCGTCTCCGTCGAGCGTCGATGTTCGTCGAGTTTCCGCAGCCATGGAGAGTAGCCGCAAGAAGGCACAGAAGGCTCAAGACAGAGAAGAAGATAGTCTCTGTACTACAATCCGACAAAAGTCCGTTGTTCTGACGAGATTTGTCCACCGCAAGGAACGCACTGCGCGCAAAGCGCGAAAGTCAACTGCGCGGCTGAGTTCTTCTTGCTCTATGCTTGTTGCATGCCTTGCGGTTCGTTTCGGTTGGGCTCTGCTGCGCTGCGGCCAAGGCTTGCCGACAGGGATGCCGGCGTTCCCAGATGCCGACGCTCCGTGCACAGGCGTCATTCCCGCGGCTTCCGTCCCGCCCATTCGAGCGCGATGAGCAGCGCGATCACCGCGCCGACCTGCACGAAGACCAATACCGCGGCCGACGCGGACACGTGATAGAGGAGCATTGCCGACAGCCCGCAGAAGAACGTGAGCATCGTCGAGACGAACAGCGCACCGCGCCCGCCCAGGCCCATGGCCGCAAGCCGGTGTGAGAAGTGCGTCGTGTCGCCGCGGAACACCGGCCGCCCCTCGCGAAGCCGGATCAGGACGACTGAGGCCGTGTCGTACATCGGCACGGCCATCACGAGGATCGGAGTGAAGAAGGTCTGCACCAGGTGGCGGCTGCCGTGGTCGTAAAAGGTGAAGAGGATCGTCAGGGTCGAGAGCATGAACCCGAGAAAGAGGCTCCCCGCGTCGCCCATGAAGATACGCGCGGGCGGGAAGTTAAACGGCAGAAAGCCAACTACCGCGCCGAGAATCGCGAAAAGGAACAACGCAATGAACAACTGGCCCGTCTCGAACGCGATCAGCCCGAATACGAGCGAGACCACCGCGGTCACGCAGGCCGCGAATCCGTCCGCGTTGTCGAGCAGGTTCAGCGAGTTCGTGATGCCGGTGATCCACAGTATCGACACGAGCCAACATGTCGCCATCCCCCACCATGTCGCCTCGCCGACGAACACGCTCGCCCTGAACCCGAACGCGACCATGGCGGTGGCAACGACGACCTGGACGAGGAACTTCGGCAGCGCCTTCATCGGACTCACGTCGTCCAGGAAGCCGAGCATCAGCATCACTGCACTGGCGAGGAACAGCAGGGTCAGCTCGAACGTCTTGGACACGACGCCTTGAAAATGCACAAAGATCCATTCTGGAATCCAGTCGGGTCGCTTGTCGAATCTGCAGAGAATGGCGATCCCCACGGCCGCCCCGAGCGGAAGCCAGACCGCGACAAAGATGGCAAGTCCACCGCCGAGCGGTGTGGGCGTCGTGTGGATGTGCCCTGCCCTCGGCTGGTCGATGAACGCAAGCCGTTTCGCAAGCGCCTTCACGACCATCGTGGCCAGCGCCGAGAGCACCATGCAGCCGGCGGCAAGATAAAATGCGGCAAGTCCCATGTGCACTTTCCGCGAAAGGGGAGCGGTGGTCAAGGGCAAAACGCACACGCCCGAACCAGGACGGGCCACACAGCCTTCCTCTTCCGTTTGTCGCTTTCTCCCGCAATCCGGAATCCTGGATGTCCAGACGACCCTCACCCTAACCCTCTCCCAGAGAGAGAGGGGATCTGCTCTTCATTCTACCCGCTGCCGCGCGCCCTGTCAAACAAAACGCTTGACACGCTCTCGCCAAATCTATATCATGGCGCTCGATGTACGGCGCCGTTCGCGACCACGCCGGCTTGCGATACGCCAACCACGAATGCCCGTCGATTCAATTGCGAGGTCAAGAGAATGCTCACGGTAAGCACCTGGATGACTCGAAGGCTCTTTACGCTGGGTCCCGAGGCCAGCCTTGCGGACGCAATGGAGCTGACCCGCACACACCGCATCCGCCACGTGCCCATCCTCAGCAATGACAGGCTTGTGGGGATCATATCGGATCGAGACCTGAAGAGGGCTGTCCCCAATGCCCTCTGCGAGATTACCAAGGAGAAGTTCGAGGCGACGGTAGCCGGGACCAAGCTGCGTCAGATCATGAAATCCGATGTTGTGACCGTCAAGCCCGACACCCCGATCATACATGCCGTGGAGCAGATGCTTCAGCTGCGCATCGGGTGCCTTCCGGTAGTTGAAGACGACAGGCAGGTCGGG
>JAVHLO010000421.1 GCA_031082105.1 Planctomycetota bacterium | reverse complement strand
GTTTCCAACGCCGGGGGTGGGGGGGACTGTATTGTGATTTCGAGGGGTTGACCTGATGGGCGAACCGCAAGAGGCCGAACCTACAAGCGCTTCCAGCGCCCCGCCGAAGCGGGGCGGGGCGAACGGTGACAAGGCAAACGGCGCTGAGGGCTGCGCCAAACAGGAGTTCGGCGAGTTGATAGCCGCCGTAGTCTCCGACGATATCGGGGCCAGGTATGCTGCGGGCGAGGGTCTGCGCGCCAAAGGACGCGACGGCGCGGCCGCCATCGTCGAGACCGTGCTCAACGGAAAGAAATACGACTTCGCCGACCGGCTGGAACTCATTGACGCGCTCGAGGATTTCGGCAAGGTGGCGGTCAAGCCGATCATGGGCGCCATAGAGCGGCTTTCGCGCCTGGCGTCTTGCGAGGATGTTCACCTGCTCGAACTCTTCGCCGGCGCGCTATTGCGCATCGAGGGGCGCAAGGGCGCCGCGCAGTTGATCGAACAGGTCAGACTGCTCGACGCGGCGGCAGCCAACCAGCAGCGGAAGAAGCTTGCCGAGATCTGCCACGCGGCCGAACAGCGACTGCACATGCTGCTGGCCGACGAGGGAGTGCGTGAAGGTCTCGATGACCTGCTCAAGACGCTGGGCGAAGGCAGGAGCAGGGTACAGGAAGACCTGCTCGTGGCACTGGGACACATCGGCGATAAGCGGACCCTCGTGCCGCTCGTGCGTCTGTACGCGGTCGAGCAGGCCGTCTCGGAACACGGCGCGAGGCTCGTGAAGTACAGCTTCAGAAAGATCGTGTTGCGCGAGAAGATAGGACGCGACGACGCGGTGTTCGGTCTGTTGACCGACACGGAAAGGCCCACGCTGGACCGGCTCTATCCGCGCGCAAGACAAACGGGGGACAACTCGCAACCGCACCGCGACACACAGACCGGAGGAGCGTGCCAGCCCGGAAACGGAAAGACCTAGACCGTCGGTTTCCCGCCTTGCTGCCTGCCGGTGTTTACGGATTGATCAAGTTTGGAAACGGGGGAAGTTCTCGCCTTTTGGAGGAAGAGGACATGTCGAAGAGCCTTTTGTGCGCCCTGCCGGCGTTGCTGATCCTGGCCTTTGCCGCCGACTACGGCTTTGCGCAGGAAGCCACACAGTTGCAGATCGAGTTCAAGGACACCGTCAAGCCACTGTCCGTGGGCAAGGAAATCCGCTTCGTTGTGGTGGGCAAGATCGGCGGTGATCGCGGAAACGTCGACATCAGCCTGCTCGAGTTCACGTTCAAGCCCGAAGGCTGGGGCGAGGTCAAGTCCGGTCCCGACAAGACGACCGGCATCATCGAAGTGAAGAAGCTCGTCTCCGCGGGAGACATCTTCGACGAGACGGAATACGTCGTGCGCGCCGCATTCAAGGGCGAGGGCGAAGGCGCAATCCGCGACAAGAACCGGTTCAAAATCGCGCTGGGCCTGCCCATCATCGAGCTCAAGTTCTTCTACTCCGGAGGCGGCAACTGGACCGAGTTCGACGAGCGCTCGCTTGCCAGGCTCGATGTGAACCGCAGCTTCGAGGTCTCCCATCCCGACATCATCAAGGTGATCGCGATGGAGGGTAAGTTCTACGTGAAGTTCCTGAAGGAATCGGACGTGAAGCCGAGCGTGACCGTCATCTTCCCGAACGGCGACCGCGCCACGCTGGTGATAGATATTTCCTGGGTCCGGTCCCAGATGGCCGAGTCGTCCGGATTCCCGGCGCTCACCTATGAGAAGCTCTCGGAGATGCTTGCCAAGCTCAGGAAGGACGTCGAACTGCTCGACGCGTTCGAGGGGATCAACTGGCAGAACGCCGACAACCAGAAGAGCCTGATCCGGCGCGACTTCACGACGATCCGCGGGCTCATAGAGAGGGCCACGTTCCCGGCCGGCGAGGTTGCGAACCTCATGGGCGAGTACAACGACATTCTCAACGAGGCCGGAAGGCGCAAGTTGGGCTACCGCGAGGGCGGCGCAGGCGCCTCAGGGCCGCTCCGCTACCTCGAACTGCTTACCGAACACGAACGGCTCAGTTGGAAGTTCGGCAACGAGTAGCCGGTTGCACGTCGGATCGTGTTCTGCCTCCGTGTGAAGGAGGCAGAAGGTAGTCGAGCTCCCCTCTCCCCCCGAGAGAGGCGAGGGCGATTGCCACCAGGGGCTGCGAATACGGTGCGCATCGCGACGCACTGGCCGCGCCGGTTTTCCGTCGCCATTCAGCGGAGGAAACACATGGCCCGCAAGTTCGAGCTGATCGACGTCGATTCTTCCAGCATCCTTAAGGCCATGGCCCGGCGCGACGATCCCGGCAGCACGATGCCGAAAGAGGTCAAGGACGCGCTGGCCGGCGCGGAACGGCGGGTGAGGAACAAGAAATTCATCACGACCGTCTCGCTCCCCAGGGTGACGATCCTCGACAACCAGGAATCGGGGTTCTTCTCTGACTCGGCGGCATCGGTCTACGTCGTCTCGCTCGCGCTCGACCTGACGGGCCAAGGCGCCGCACTCGAGGCGTCGAGCGAGATCTTCGAGCGCGTCGCCAGGACCGCCAGCATGCCGCTGATCGTGTCCGCGACCCCGCTCTTCAACAACGTCTACGACAACACGTCGCTGCCCCTGCTCGGGAAAGGGATCACCCTCTATGGCCCGAAGGACCCGAAGGGGCTCCTGGAGCTGCACGTGGCTATCATGGAGGACGACGGCGGCTACAGGGACCTCGGCAAGATCGTCGAAGAGGCGGCGAAGAAACTCGACCTGCCGGCCATCGTCGAGGGCGCGATCAATGTCGCCTCCCTTTCGAACCCTGCGATCTTCATCGCGAGGAATACGTTCAAGCTCCTCTTCCACACGGTCGTGACGCTGCTCGAGAACAACCACGACGACATCATCCAGGATTTCCACTTCTCTTCGCTGGTCCATCAGCAATACCTTCAGGGCGTTCACCCGTTCGACTACAGGGGCGCCAGGGGCTTCATCGAGATCGATGTTCAGGAGAAGTAGTCTGTTGCGGCATCTATAGAGGACGCCGCAGTCCGTACGAGGCGTCCCGGGCCTGTTGCCCCATGCGGACGCGAAGTTCCAAACCGGCCATTCATGGAGGCGAACAAGATGACGAACCTGGGAAAGAGATCGCTGGCGCTGTTGCTTGTGTCCGTTTTCGTGATTGCCGTGCTCGGCCTTGTCGCCGTCCCGGGCGCACAGTCACAGGATGAGACGCCGCCGCCCGCGACGAAAACGTTCAAGCTCGAGATCCGGTTCGCGAAGAAAGACCTGCTCGAAAAGGAGTCCAAACAGAACCTCGATCTCGACGGCAAGCTCGTGATCACGCTCGACTTTGGCGGTCAGAAACA
>JAVHLO010000420.1 GCA_031082105.1 Planctomycetota bacterium | reverse complement strand
GACGGCACTCCGCTGCGGCTACGTGCCTTACTAGAAACCTTCGTGAATAATGCGGGCTAGACGTCGTAGTACAGGCTCATCTCGTACGGGTGCGGGCGATTGCGGACCTCGTTGTATTCGCTCGCCATCTTGTGCTCGATCCAGATCGAGACGATCTCCGGCGAGAATATGTCGTTCACCAGGAGGAACCCGTGGTCGGCCTCGAGCGCGTCGAGCGCCTCCTTGAGCGAGGTCGGCAATGAGGTGATTCTCTTCAGCTTGTCGGGTGGCAGTTCGAACACGTTCATGTCGAGCGGGCCGAATCCGGCCTCGGTCGGGTTGATCTTCCTCCGAATCCCGTCTATTCCGGCGAGCAGCATCGCGCTCATCGCGAGGTAGGGATTGCACGTCGCGTCCGGCGGACGGAATTCCAGACGCTTTTCCATGGGGGAATTCGGATATTTGGGTATCCTGACGGCCGCGCTGCGGTTCGCGAGCGAAAAGAAGAGCTTCACGGGCGCCTCGAAACCCGGGAGCAACCGCTTGTATGAATTCGTGCTCGGGTTGGTCAGACCCAGCAGCGCCCTGCCGTGCGTCAGCAGCCCCGCGACGTAGTGCAAGGCGAGCTTGCTCAGCCCCGCGTACCCGTCCTTGTCGCAGAAGAGCGGCTTCCCGCCCTTGAACAGGTGCTGATGGAAGTGCATGCCGCTGCCGGACTCGTTGTAGAGGGGCTTGGGCATGAACGTGACGGTCTTCGAATATTTCTTCGCAACGTTCTTGATCACGTACTTGATCCACATCGTCGCATCGCCGGCCGCGATGAGCGGCAGCGGCATGATCTCGATTTCCGACTGGCCTGGTCCGCCGACCTCGTGGTGATGAAACCTGACCGGGATGCCGCTCTTTTCGATGACCGTCACCGCCTCGCTGCGCACGTTGTAGAGGCTGTCGAGCGGCGGGATGGCATGGTAGCCGCCCTTCCTCGGGATCTTGTGGCCCAGGTTCTTCGGCGCAAGCAGTCCCGTGTTCCAGTCGGCCTCCTCGGAGTCGATAACGTAGCTCGCCATGTTCACGTCGTTCTTGTACGATACGCTGTCGAAGATGTAGTACTCGAACTCCGGCGCAAAAAGTGCGGCATCTGCCACGCCGAGCTTGCGCATGTGCTCTTCCGTCTTCGCTGCGATGAGCCGCGGGTCGCGCGGAAAGGGCGCCTTCGTATCGGCTTCGACGATGCTGCAGATCATGCTGATGGTGGGCACTTCCCAGAACGGGTCCATCACGCACGTGCGCGGGTCCGGCAGCAGGGCCATATCGGACGCCTCGACACGCTTGAATCCCGGCGTGCTCGAGCCGTCGAACGCCTCGCCCTCCGCAAACAGCCGCTCCGTCAGCCGCGCAGCGGGCAGCGTCAAGTGGTGCCAGTGGCCGAAGAGGTCGGTGAACTTGAGATCGACCATCCCCGCCTTCATCTTCTTCGCATACTTCATGACTTCCTGTGCGGTCTTGAACATTGGCTCGGCTCCACCTTGAGATTCTGGATTTGGCTGATGGGATCTTTCTGGAATCGCAGCCATATCGGCCGTCGCCGAATCCCGACTCCGGTTCAGGGCCTGGGTTTGCAGAGCACCCCGGCATCCCGGGCCCACAGTATCCCGAACAGAATTCAATATCTTGACAACACGGAAACCGTCAAGACGCCAGGAATACCCGGAGAACGCCGGGATTCCCGCGAATTTCCGGCGTATCCGGTCTTCGATTCGTCCTGGAATGCCGACAGGGACTGAACGAGACTTCTACGAGACCGGGAATCCTGTTGTCTCGTCAGAGTCTCTTGAAGTCCCTGTTCCAGTGTCCGTCCGGACCATCTTTCTTCATCGTTCCTGGCGTCCCTGGCGCTTTTGGCGTTTTGGCGGATCACTGCGTGCTCAGGGTTGTCCGCCTCGGGCGGATCCGCTGAGGCGGAAAGGGTTGCTTCACTGCCCCTTCTTCTCCCCCTCCAGTTTTCCCACAATGGTCCGGCCGATGAAGTCGGCAAGTATCTCCTGGGTGCCCCCGCCGTACAAAAGGAACCGCGCGTCCCGGAGGAACCGCTGAGGCGACGCCTCCATCGCAAAACCCATCGCGCCATGGATGCGCGCGACCTCGTCGACGACGCTGAGGCACATGTCCGTCGCGAAGCTCTTCGTCATCGCGGCCTCGAGGACCGTGTTCTCGCCACGGTCCAGCTTCGAGGCGGTGGAATAGAGCAATAGCCGCGCGGCCTCCATCTCGGTCGCCATCCGCGCGATCTTTGCGCGGATTAGCTGGTAGGTTCCGATCGGGCTGCCGAAAGCCGACCGCTTCCTCGAGTAGTCGAGCCCTTCCGCGAACGCCGCCTGCGCGATACCCAGCCCCACCGCCGCGGTCATGCAGCGGATCTCGCTGAGGATCTCGCTCATGTAGAACACGCCCTTGCCGACCGCCTCGCCGAGCAGGTTCTCCTTCGGCACGCGCACGTTGTCGAGCACGAGCTCGCCTGTGACCGGGCCGTGCGCGCCCAGCTTGTGGATCACCTGGCCGTGCGCGAAGCCGGGCATCCCGCGTTCGACGAGGAAGAAATTCAGCCCCTTCAACCCGAGCGACGGGTCGGTCGTGGCGAGCACGGTCGCAAAGTCGCAGACCGGCGCCTGCGTGATCCACATCTTCGTGCCCTTGAGGATCCAGCCTTCCTTGCCGTCCCTGCCGTCGCCGTCCTTCACGGCCTTCGTTCGCGTGCCGGCCAGGTCGGAGCCGGACTGCTCCTCGGTGAAGCATATCGTGCCGATCTTCTCTCCGCGCATCGCGGGCACGAGCAGGCGCTGTCTCATCTCCTCGGTGCCGAACCTGAAGACGAAATGCGTCCCCATGAGGCACTGCATGATGACGGCCATCGCGAGCCCGCACGAACCCTTCGCCAACTCCTCGTAGAATATCATCGCGGTGACCGTGTCCGCGCCCATGCCGCCGTATTTTTCGGGGTAGCGCAGTCCGAAATAGCCGAGCCTGCCTATCCCGGCCCACAGATCCTTCGGGATCGCGTCGCCTTCATCGATCTCCTTTACACGCGGCAAGATCAGCTTCTTCACCATGTCCGCGACCGTCTTGCGCCAGAAATCATGCTCAGGCGTGAATCGGAAGTCCATCATGCAGTCCTCAATCGGAGGCCGATTGTCAACGCAGGCTTGGCGCCTCCAGGATCCTGAGTCCACAAGATCTGAAACAGAATTCAAGATCTTGTCAACCCGGAAACCGCCAAGACGCCAAGAAAATCAAGAAAGCGCTGGAATTCTCGCGAGTTTCCGGCGTATCCGGTCGGATCTTGCTTCCCGATGATTCTTGGCGTCTTGGCGGATCATTGGGTTCTCGGGGTTGTCCGCCTCGGGCGGATCCGCTGAGGCG
>JAVHLO010000041.1 GCA_031082105.1 Planctomycetota bacterium | reverse complement strand
CCCGAGAAAGGGCATCCTGTTCCGTGACATCACTCCGATTCTCAAGGATCACGCCCTCCTGGAGAGAGTGGTACAGGGGATCGGCGAGCAGTACAAGGACAAAGGAATCCAGGGGATCGCCGCGATCGAGTCGCGCGGCTTTATTTTCGGGGTACCGCTCGCCCTCCAGATGAGGGTGCCGTTCCTGCCGATCCGCAAGAGCGGCAAGCTGCCGTGCAAAACACGATACGCCGAGTACAAGCTCGAATACGGCACCGACAGAGTCGAGATGCACGAGGACGCCGTTGCGCCGAAACAGAAGATACTCATCGTCGACGACCTGCTTGCCACAGGCGGCACGGCGGCAGCCTCCGCTACGCTCGTCGAATCCGTGGGCGGCGTGGTGGCCGGCTGCGCGTTCGTCGTCGAATTGGGTTTCCTGCGGGGGCGCGAGAACCTCCGTAAGTACGATCTGTTTTCGCTGGTCACGTACGAAAAGTAGATTCAGCGGAACAACGCCCTCGCTTGTCGTGGTGCAATAGGGGTCATCGGGGATTCCATGCGCGTTACCGGACATCAGCCGAACTATCTGCCTTACATAGGCTTTTTTCACAAGATCGCTACGGCTGATGTCTACGTCATCGTCGACAATACGCAGTTCGTCAAGCGCGGGCCCTTCGGTTGGATTCACAGGAACAGAATCCGGACGGACGCGCCTGAAGGGTGGTCGTGGCTGACCGTGCCCGTGTTGACGAAGGGGAAGTTCTCGCAGTCGATCGGAGAGACAAAGATCGACAACGGGCTGGCCTGGCAGAGGAAACACCTGAAGTCGATCGAGTGGCACTACCGCAAGGCGCCCTATTTCGACCTGTACATGCGTTTCTTCCGGTCTATCCTGGAGAAGAAATGGGAGACGCTCTCCGACCTGACGACGACCTTGATCCGGGGGATAATCGACCTGCTCGATCTGCAGGTGAAAGTGCTCGTGGGATCGGAGCTCGGAATAACCGGCAAGGGGACGGGGCTCGTCGTCGACCTCTGTCGAAAAACCGGTGCGACGACCTATGTCTCCGGCATGCACGGGAGGGATTACCTCGACGAATCGGCATTCGCCGCGGCCGGCGTCAGGCTGGAATATCAGCAGTTCGCGCACCCCGTGTACCGGCAGGTCTATGCCGACAAGTTTGTGCCGAATCTGTCCATTTTGGACCTGCTCATGAACGAAGGCCCAGGAAGCAGGACAACCATGCTGACGCCCGCCACGGCCCTGTCGCCGGGAATGGCGGGTGAAGAGAAGCAAGACACTTGTATGGTAGACGATCAGGATCCCTGACGCTGCAGGGCGAACGAGCGCCGATTCTCTGAAGTCTTCTTCGCTGAACGGTGATGATTCCAAAATTCAACTATCCACAGATTATCATCTTCGTGTTCGCGTGGTTCCTGGCGGACATTCTGACGCCGGTGCTCATAGCCGTATCTCCCGCCCTGGGAGCCGTCGACAAGCCGCACAGCTACAAGATCCACAAGGAGCCGGTTTCGTTTCTCGGCGGAGTGGGGATATACATGGCCTTCGCGATATCGCTGTTCTCGATATTGAGGTTCACGAGCATCCAGTCGAACATGCCTCTGTTCGGCATCATCGCGGGCGGGCTCTTCGTGACCATCCTGGGGATCTTGGACGACTTCAGGCCGATTTCGGCGATCGTCAAGTTGATAGTGCTGCTGAGCGCCACGTATGTCCTGTCGAGATTCGGGGTGATAGTGGACATCTTCCCGCAAGATCTGTTCGTCCTGAACATCATCCTCACGCTCCTCTGGCTTGTGGGCGTCACAAGCGCAATGAACAGTCTCGACAACATGGACGGCATGGCCGCGGGAGTGGCGGCCATCGCGGCCTTCTTCACGTTCCTGATCGCGTGGAACAATTTCAGGCTTTCGGACACCCCGAACTGGCGCGCATACCAGCGCTGGGTCTCCTATGCCAGCATCGCGGTGCTCGGGGGCTGCCTGGGTTTCCTGCGCTACAACATCAGCAGGGCCAGGATATTCCTTGGGGACAGCGGCAGCTTTCTGCTCGGTTTCCTCCTGGCGTCAATGGCGGCCATGGGCGGATGGTCGAAGAACGATCCGGTTCGGTCGTTCCTTGTCCCGTGCTGCATATTGACCGTGCCTTTGTACGACATCGTTCTGTCCACGGTGCTGCGGTACAAGAACGGCGTCGTCAAGTCGGTCGGCGCGGCGATCACTTACTGTGGTCGCGACCATCTCGTACACCGACTGATGGCGCTCGGATTCACGCAGTGGGAGGCGCGGCTCACGGTGTATTTCATGGCCGCCGTCTCCGGCGGCGTTGCATGCTACGTCTCGTCCCTGGGCACGACAAGGACGCAGTATCTGACGGTCGTCGCCGGCAGCATTCTCCTGCTTGTGCTTCTCGGCGTCCTGCTCGACAAGGCGCCGGTATACGGCGACAAGCGGCCAGCTGCGGGATGCGACAAGCCGGACGGCCGTCCGGATGTTTCAGCGTAGTCTCGCGGACAACCGTCGTACTGTGGATTCGGAAGAAAGTATGAAAGATAGCTAGGCAAGGTCGAGCCGCCGCGGGCATGGTGTCTGCGTGTTTGGCACGAAGGCCATATTACTATGAATGGAGAGCGCGCCCGTGAGCACAATCGGATCTCTGTTTGAACCGCGTGGAATCGCAGTTTGCGGCGATTTTGCTTTTTCCGGCACGTTTGCCTATCGCGTTCTTGCGAACCTGATCGATGGCGGCTACGCAGGCACTGTTCAGCCCGTCTCCAGCGGCGGCGAGATCGTGCTCGGCAAGACCATCATCAGGTCGCTCGAATCGGTCTCGCCCGAGATCGACACCGTCGTGATCGCCGGCGTGCCCGGCAAGGCGGTGCCGGTGTTGTTGAAAGGCTGGAGGCCTCGCGGCGCACAGAGAAACGTCGTGTGGATGGGCGAGTCGCCCCCCTCGCCGGATTCAGGCGAACAGAAACGCGCGGCTGATCACGACCCATTGACCCAGACGATCGAGATCTTGAGCGCCGCCGGGGCCGTCCTTATCGGTCCGGGCAGCGGCGGCATCATCAACCCTTCGTCATCGCTTCGCATATGGGGGACGCGTATCAGCACTCTTCGGCCCGGCAACGTGGCGATCCTCGGTTCCGGGGCTGGTCTCCTCGCGGCGGCGCTTGAAGAAGTCAGGAAGCGCGGCTTGGGCATTTCCAGGGTGATCGATGTCGGTCAAGCGCGCGGGCAGTCGATCGAGACCTTCGCAGAACGGCTTGGAAGCGACGAAAAGACAGAACTTGTCGTGTTGCTGCCGGATCGGGTCGCGGACGGTCGCCGATTCGTTGGCTCGCTGTCCGCCCTTGCGATGCGCAAGGTCGTGGTCGCGCTGGTCGCGAAGGGCCACTACGCGGGCCAACGGCTCGGCCCCGCGCTCCACTGCGGCGCCAAGCTGCCCGACGTCACCGAGACAGCCGTCAGACAGTGCGGCGCGCTCGTGGTCGAGGATCTCGCGACCCTGGGTGACGCGGCTACCGTTCTCGCTCACTCCTCACATTTCCTCCCGACTTCGGACAAGGCGTTGGTCGTCTCGACCCAGGATGGGTTGGAGAACCTGCTTCTCGGGCGGCTCCGGACCGGCCGCGTGGCCCTCGCCGCGCTCACAAAGAGGCTGGCCGACCGCATGAGCAAACGAGCCACGCTCTCCAACGGGTTCGTGACGCTCGGCCCGTCGATTCAACAGCAGGAACTCGAGGAGATACTCGTACAGCTTGCACGCGAAGAGACTGTCGGAGGCCTGATTTTCGTCGATACGGCCGGCATTGTCGAACCGACATCAGGGACGTTGGCGTCGGTTCGTTCGACAACCGGCAAGCCGGTGATGGCGTATCTGCAGCGTTCTCCCTTGGGAGACTCCGGCCCCTCCGGCAGCGCAGTACCGCTGTTCGGGTCGCCCGGCAGCGCCGCGTGGGCCTTCGGCTTCCTGCGTGACCACGGGAGGTTGCTCGAAATCCTTCGAAGGAAGGGGATCGGTTCGACGCCCGAACCGGGCCGCGCTGACACTGCAGACATCGTGACGCTGAGCGGCGAATGCAGATTCTCGGGGTCACGCGGCGAGGGCCGTCGCGCGCCGCGACCGAAGCCCGCACGCCATGCAGCAGGCGCTCCCGGACTGAGAGACGCGTGCATCTGTTCGGAGTGGGCAGCCGCCGCGTTCGGCCGGTTCTCGATCCGCGTCGCACAGAGGGCGCTCGTGAAGGACTCGCAGGCCGCCGCGGTGTTCGCAAGGCGGACCGGCTTCCCGATACGGATCGCGCAGATCGAGCCCGGTCGGGGCTGCTGCCGCCCGACCGAACCGCAGCCTTCCGGACCGGCCGACCTCCGGTCGCGCCACGATATTCTGAGCGCGTTCATGGAAATCAAGACCAGGCGCAGCTCAGTCCTCCTGCTCGCCGAAGAGGGCGCGGATTTCGTGCTGCCCGCAACCGTCTGCGGATGGCGGGACAAGGTGTTCGGCCCCGTTCTATCCGTGACCCCGCGATCCGGCGAAATACAGGCCCGCGTCTGCCCGTTCGGAAAAGTTGACGCGGAATCGATGGTCGCGCCTCTTCTCGACCTCGACACGCGGCCACGTACCGCCGGACGCGCTGCGCGGCTCGCTGAACTGCTTACCCGGCTGGCGCAAATGTTCTTCCAGACACAGGATATGGCGGGCTTCGAAATCACGGAACTCGGAGTCAGACACGAAGAAGGGATGGTCTTCTCCGGCAAAACATGGAGGCAGGATGCCCACGCGATACAGAAAAAAACTCCTGCTCGTCGCCCTCGGCGGCAACGCCCTGCTGAAAAGAGGACAACAAGGCACCATTAGCGAACAGGAGCACACGGCCGCGGAAACCTGCGGACATCTCATGTGCCTTGTGCGGCAGGGGTTCAACCTTGTCATAACGCACGGAAACGGGCCACAGGTCGGCAATATCCTCCTCAAGAACGAGGCGGCCGCCAATATGCTGCCCGTGATGCCGCTTGACGTCTGCGTGGCCGATTCACAGGGATCGATCGGCTACATCATCCAGCAGGCCATGCTCAACCACCTCCGCGCAGCAGGCATTAGACGGTATGTGGTCACGATGATCACGCAGGTCGTCGTCGACAAGAACGACCCAGCTTTCAAGAAACCGACAAAGCCGGTGGGGCCGTTCTTCGACCAGCGGCGCGCGACCGAGTTGATGCTCGAAAAGAAATGGGCGATGATCGAAGACAGCGACCGCGGTTTCCGCAGAGTCGTCCCCTCTCCGAAGCCGTTGAAGGTCATCCAGAGATACATGATCCGCGACCTTGCGCAGGCGGGCCATATCGTCATCGCGGTCGGCGGCGGCGGTATCCCGATCTGGAAGAAAGAGAATTCGGAATATGAAGGCATCGAGGCCGTCGTCGACAAGGACGCCGCCTCCGCGGTGCTCGCGAGGGAAATGGAGACCGACCACTTCATCATCCTAACGGAGGTGCCCTGCGTCTTCCTGAACTACGGGAAACCGGATCAGACGCCGGTCAGACAGATGACGCTGACCGAGGCGCGCAAATACTCCGAAGAGAAGCAGTTCGGTGTGGGGAGCATGGCGCCGAAGATCGAGGCGGCCATAGACTTCGTCGCGGCAAGCAGTCGCGAGGCGCTCATAACTTCCGCGGAGAGCCTTGCATCCGCGATGGAGAACAAGGAAGGCACGCGGATCGTGCCCGATGCCGTGCAGGCGCGAAAGACGGAGCTCTTCTGACCTCTCGTAGAGAAAGATGCCGCCTCTGGAAAGGACTTGTACTGGATTCCCGCTTGCGCGGGAATGACATGCGAATGCCGCCGTTGAGAGCGGCAGGGACTGTCATTCCCGCGCAAGCGGGAATCCGGATCAGCTGTTCGGTTGTCTCTCAACCTGTCCGATAGGAGCAAACACATGTCCGTACGGATGAAGGGCCGCCATCTCCTGGCAATGAAGGACCTGACGAGCGAGGAACTCCGGCAGGTTCTCGATACGGCGAAGGCGATGAAGCTCGAGCACTACTCGGGCAGGGCGGGCAGGCCGCTCGCCGGCAAAGTGCTCGGCATGATCTTCCAGAAACCGTCCACGCGCACCCGCGTGTCGTTCGAGGCCGGGATGGCTCAACTGGGCGGGACTGCGATCTTCCTGAGCTCGAACGATATCCAGCTCAAGCGCGGTGAGACCGTATCTGACACCGCGCACGTGCTTTCCCGCTACTGCGACTGCCTGATGGCGCGCGTCTTCGCGCACCAGGATGTGGTCGACCTCGCGCAGAACAGCCGCGTATCCGTCATCAACGGCCTGTCCGACTTCGAGCACCCCTGCCAGATTCTGGCCGACCTCCAGACGATCCTCGAAAAAAAAGGAACCCTGGCCGGGCTGAAGCTGGCCTACGTCGGCGACGGCAACAACGTCTGCCATTCGCTGATGGCCGGCGCCGCGATGGTCGGGATGGATGTCGCCGTGGGGACGCCGAAGGGCTATGAGCCGAAGCCGGACGCCGTCGACTGCGCCAAGGCGCTCGCAAAATCCAGCGGTTCCAGCGTGATGATCACCACCGACCCCGCCCGGGCCGCGCGCGGGGCGGACGTCATCTACACGGACGTGTGGGCGAGTATGGGCCAGGAGAGCGAGCATGACGCGAGGGTGAAGATATTCCACCGCTACCAGATCAATGCCGCGCTCATGAAGAAGTGCAAACCGGACGTCCTCGTCATGCACTGCCTGCCCGCGCATCGCGGCGAGGAGATTTCTGAGGAGGCTATCGACGGGCCGAACTCAGTGGTCTTTGATCAGGCGGAGAACCGCCTGCACGCACAGAAGGCGCTGCTGGTGTCGCTGATGTGACAAGACGGGCGCGCCCGGAATCCACGGGCGGGATGCCCGCGCTGATCTCACGCCCGACCGGATGTTTTCATTCCGCCTGCGCATATCCGACGGTCGCAGGAGCGTTCGAAGGCCACTGGCCGGTCAACGGCGCGGTGCCGTAGCCGCCCGGCGCGGCAGGTATCACGGGGCCGGTGGCCATGTTGTACCCGCCTTGCGCGGCGTCGATCCGCCAGATCACCCCTGTCCCGTCGACCATGTAGGCGTTGATGCCTGAGGAATCATACGCGTCCGGGAAGGCCATGCACGCGAATCGGCCGTTGTTTTCGTACGCCTGGCCGGCGCCGTCGAGATCGGAGGCAAACGGATTGCCGTTGGCATCCGTCAGAAAGATCGCCACGTAGTACCCCGATTTCGGGACCGGCGAAGGGTTGTTCATCGCCGACAGGCCCGGCAACTGCGTACCCGCCGCATAGGCCACCGCGACGATCGGGAACTCCCCGCCGCCGCCGTCGCCGCTTCCGTCCGGAGCCCAATCCGATCTCGCAACCGCCAGGTCGAGCATCTTCGCTTCAGCCCCGGAAGGCTGAACCACCGCGCGGTACAGACCCGCCACGTCGGCTACCCAGAAGTCGTTTATCTGGTTGCCGTCACAGTCCTGTTTCTGCCACAGGAACTCCTGCGTCGAGAACGTGCGGAGCGTCCCGACGGCCGAGGTCTCGTTCCCGGCGAGGCGGGACCTGAGAATCGACGGTATCGCGATGGCGATCACAACGGCGAGTATCGCCACGACGATCATCAACTCGATGAGAGTGAAACCTTGCTTTCTGATGGGTGAATCCTCAGTGTTAAACGCAAACAGAAGCGACATAGTGCCGCTTCCTGCCGTCCGCACCCCTGGAATCCTGTTTCCGAGACATGAACGCGGCTCCTGCGCCGCGATCTTCAAAACGGAAGGATGCGCCTCTCCCGCAGGCGATGGTGGAAAACTCCTGAATACGGATTGCTTTGAGAGGGAGAGCCCCGCAAGGGGGCTGCCCCGCCGTAACGGGGCAGCCCCTAGGGAGCAGAGAGTTTTCTATTCGGCCTGAGCGTATCCTGCCGTAGCCGGGTTGGCAGCCGGCCACGCATTGATCGGCGGAACCGCGCCGTTGCCGGGAACCGCTGCGGCGCCGGCGCCGTCATCGACCGGGCCGGTCGCCAGGTTGAAGGCGCCCGTCGCGGCATCGATGCGCCAGATCACGCCCGCTGCCTCGACGATGAACGCATTCATGCCCGTGCCGTCATACGTGTCCGGGAACGCCATGTACGCAAATCTGCTGGTGTTCTCGTAGGCCTGACCTGCGCCGTCCATGTCGACCGCGTAGGCCGTGGCTGCCGCGTCCGTCACGAAGGCGGCCGTGTAGTAGCCGGCCTTCGGAATCGGTGCTACCTGCGCCATTGCGCCCAAACCGGGCTCCTGCGCGTCGGCGACAAAAGCCACCGCAATCAGCGGGAACTCGGCCGCGCCGGCCGTGCCATCGCCGTTTCCATCCGGCGACCAGTCGGACCGGGCAACCGCGATGTCGACCATCTGCGCTTCTGTGCCTGCCGGCTGCCTGATCGTGCGATACATACCGGCGACGTCAACCGCCCAGTAGTCGTTCGTCCCGTTGCCGTCCGGGTCCTGCTTGTGCCACAGGTTCTCCTGCGTCACCATCGTACGCAGTGTGCCGACCGCCGAAGTTTCGTTACCACTGATTCTCGCCCTGAGAATGGCGGGAATCGCGATGGCCGCAATGATCGCGATGATCGCAACGACGATCATCAGTTCAATCAACGTAAAACCGCTGTTCTTCTTCATCTCTGGTCTCCAAATGCGTCCCGGCCTCAAGCCGGAACAAACTCAACACCGTCCAGTCCTGCGCAGGTAGAAAAAACAACGACAATCGAATCCCCGCAGGTCCTGTTGCCACTCTCGAGACTACCCCTCAATCACCCCCTTCCGAACATCCTCAGAACAAAAGAACACTTCAACCCATCTTACTACGAATCCGCCCATTCGCCTGCCTTCCGACCACTACTTCACATCATGATACGCAATAACCATGCCAGTTCACACTGCATGCAGTCCTCACAACTCCTTGCTGTGACCGTTGCTATGCCACTCCTTTCGTCCGATATTTGTGACACCGCCACAAACTGACGAATTTTGTCACTTTCACGAGTGACCGATGACGAATTTCGG
Source organism: Planctomycetota bacterium (assembly GCA_031082105.1). GTDB lineage: Bacteria > Planctomycetota > MHYJ01 > JACQXL01 > JAVHLO01 > JAVHLO01. The sequence goes on along the minus strand of JAVHLO010000041.1, from coordinate 5,288 downwards.
CAAGAGTCGACGGCAATGGTCACTCCGTCCGCCTGCAGCTTCCCACCCGCGCGACCGGCACCATCGCCGCTGATCGCGCCATGCCACAGGAGCGTCAGAACGTGACTGGGCTTGTCCTGGCCGGACCTATTCATGAAGAAGCGTGGAAATGACAGACTGTCGGCCTTTTTCCATGATACACGAATGCTTCGGGCTGGCCGCACTCTACCGCCGAAATGTCGAACCAGAGATGCTCCCTCCGTCTTCAGCGTCTTCTGTAGTTCAAACAGGATCCGTGGTTTTGCGTCGTTGTTGACAATCCCGGGGTTGGCGGGAACTGTGCTGTGATCCAGAGTCCACAGTATCCGGAACAAATCCAACGCGCGCATTTTCTGGCATTCCGCGACGGCATCAGCTACAATAGCGGCATGAGCGGAAAAGGACATTCGATCGGACATCCAAGGCGCGATGCGCAAGCTCCGCGGGTCTGCCTCTTCAACCTCGGCTGCTACAAGAACCTCGTGGATGCGGAGGTCATGCTCGGACGCGTGGCGTCTTCCGGCGCCTCCGTCTGCGAAGACCCGAGGGAAGCCGATGTGCTCATTGTTAATACTTGCTGCTTCATCCGCCCCGCAACACGCGAGAGTTCGAACGCCATCAAGGCGGCTTTGCAGCTCAAGCGAGCAGGACGCCTGAAGAAGGTCATCGTCGCCGGCTGCATGGCGCAGAAACACGGCATCGGGCTTTTGTCGCGCTTTCCGGGGGTCGACGCGGTCGTTCCCCTGGCACACCGCGACGACATCGCCGCCGTTTGCGCGGCAGGTTCGCCCTCCCGGCTGGCGACCGCCGCCGCCGTGACGGTTGGTCCGCCCGACGATTCGGGCCGTCTCAGGCTCACTTGCGCTCACGTCGCCTATCTGCGGATATCCGAGGGGTGCGACAACAGGTGCAGCTACTGCGTCGTGCCGTCGATCCGCGGCCCCCACCGCAGCAGGCCCGCGAACGCCGTACTGAGGGAGGCGCGGGAACTGGTACATGACGGCGCCCGTGAGCTCATCCTCATCGCCCAGGACACTGCGGCGTACGGCATGGACACTGGCGGCGCATCGCAGACACATCGGCTCCTCGAATCCATGGCGGGCCTCGGCAGGTTGCGTTGGATACGGCTCCTCTACGCGCACCCGGCACACATCTCCGCGGAGCTCATCAGTGCCATCGCCGACACCGCCAAGGTCGTACGCTACCTCGACATGCCGGTCCAGCACGCCTCTGACCGTGTCCTGCGTCTCATGCGCAGGCGCACGACGGCGCGAGACCTGAAGAACATGGTCGACCGACTCCGTGACCGCATCCCCGGGATCGCGCTGAGGACCTCCGTCATCGTCGGCTTTCCGGGCGAGACCGCGAAGGATTTCGATGAGCTTCTGGCGTTCATCGAGCGGGCGCGGTTTGAGCGGCTCGGGGCCTTCGAGTATTCGCGGGAGGTGGGCACGGCCGCCGCCCGGATGCCGGGCAGGATCAGCGCCCGCGAGACGAGGCACAGGCTGGATCTCGTTATGGCGCTCCAGCGGGAGAATTCGTTCGATTATCACCAGCGGCTCGTCGGCAGCGACGTCCAGGCAATTGTGGACTCCGTCAAACGGTCCGGGCCGTCCGGCGCGGGCAGGCCGTCGATCGGCGACCGCAGCGCGCCGACGCCGGTCTCTTGCAGCGGTCGCCGCCGCCCCGGCAAAGCGCCGCGCGCGCCGGACGGTCGGAATGACACGGACTGGTTCGTCGGCCGGACCCAGGCGGACGCGCCGGAGGTTGACGGCACGATCACCATCGAAGGGCGCAACCTCGCGCCGGGCGACGTCGTCCGGGTCCGCGTCACCGCGGCGACCGAGTACGACTTGCACGGCGTCGCCATGAAGACTTGATTTCTGACGCGATTTGTTGTAGGGTCATGTCCCGTGCCGTGAGGTGATGAGAGAGTGAGTTCATCTTCCGCCGTTACAGGGACCAGAGACCGCCGGCTCGCCGCCGAGGCGATCCGCGTGATGCACAACGCGTACGCGCCGTACTCCGGTTTTCACGTCGGCGCGGCGCTCCGTACTGCCGCGGGCGAGGTCTTCACCGGCTGCAACTGCGAAAACGCCTCCTATGGCCTGACGATCTGCGCGGAGCGCGTTGCCGTGGGGAACGCGGTGGCCGCCGGCAGGCGCGAATTCGAGGCGATCGCCATCGCATCAGGCGGCAACGACTTTGCCGCGCCTTGCGGCGCGTGCCGCCAGGTGCTTGCCGAGTTCGCGCCGGACATGCGCGTCATCATGGTGAATCGCGCGGGAAAGCGCAAGGTCGTCACGCTGAACAGGCTGCTGCCGCTCGCTTTCTCGCTGCGGAGCAGGGCCAAATTGTGAATGTGCGCGGTCCCCAAATGGCCATAGAGACACCGAGGCACAGAGAATGGAATTGAGGCCGACATTCTGAAGATTTCTCCGTCCATCCGTGCCTCTGTGGCGGACAAATGTCCGACAGCGGCAACGGGGTTTTGTTGCCTAATTCGGAACCTGCAGGAAAGAGAACGATGCCGGAACGAGTCAGATGCGCCCTGGTACAGGCCTCCGCGGACACGCAGTGGTCGACGTCGCCGCTGGCGTTGAAGAAGCGGCTGATTTCCAAGCACGAGCGGTTTCTTCGCGAGGCCGCAAGACGACGCGCGAATATCGTCTGCCTCCAGGAACTGTTCTTCTCGCCGTACTTCCCCGCCGAGCAGGACGCCCGCTGGCTGGCGGCGGGCGAACACGTCCCCGACGGGCCGACGATCGAGCGCATGTGCAGGCTTGCCCGCAGGTATCGCATGGCGCTCGTCGTACCCGTCCTCGAAAAGGCGATGCGCGGCCTCTACTACAATACGGCCGCAGTCATCGACGCCGACGGCTCATACCTGGGCAAGTACCGGAAGACCCATCTACCGCACTGCCATCCCGGCTTCTGGGAGAAGTTCTACTTCAGGCACGGCGACCTCGGGTTCCCGGTCTTTCGAACGCAGTACGCGCAGGTAGGCGTGTACCTCTGCTACGACCGACATTTTCCCGAAGGCGGCCGCGAGCTCGGCCTCGGCGGAGCAGAGATTGTGTTCAACCCGTCAGCAACCGTGGCCGGTCTTTCGGAGCATCTCTGGTTTCTCGAGATGCCGGCGATCGCCGCCGCGAACGGCTTCTACGTGGGCGCGATAAACCGCGTGGGGATGGAATCGCCCTGGCGCACGGGCGAATTCTACGGCCAGAGCTTCTTCTGCGACCCCCGGGGACGGATCATCGCGTGCGCAAGCAGGAACAAGGAGGAGATACTCATCGAGGATCTGGACCTCGATAAGATAGAGGAGACCCGCAAGGTCTGGCAGTTCTTCCGCGATCGGCGGCCCGAGATGTACGGACGGATCACGGTCGCCGACCAGGCGACCCGACGGAGATCGTGCAAGGCCCGCGGTCGCCAGTCCTGATCGGAGAGACGGCGCGGGTTGCGCCGCGGACATGCGATGGAGGTTTGGGCGTATTTCGGGGGCATGGTGACCGCCTTCTGTGCGGCGCTCTTCTTCGGCCGGCGTCTCGGCGACAGGAAAGACAGGAAGTACCCGGTCGCCGTTGCCGTCGGCTGTTGTGCGCTTGTTGTCGTCTACGTCCTTTGCCGTTTCCGGATCGACCTGGCGGCCAGGATATTCGGCGTAGAACCGCTTGCATTCCTGGAGTCGACCGGCATCGTTCCGCCCGCCGCATTCGTGTTCGTGTTCGCGTCACGTCGGCAAGAGAACCCGCGTGCCGCGCGCGGGCTCGTGGGGCTTGCCATAATCCTCGGCGTCTTCATGATCTCCCGCTGGGCGGCAACACTGTACGGCGTCGAGGCTGCTACCGTCAATTTCATCGACGCGGACGGCGTGGTGATGCAGACCACGGACGACACATGCGGCGCCGCGTCACTCGTGGGGTTGCTGGCGGCGTACGGGATCAGCGCCTCCGAAAACGAGATGGCCGGGCTGGCGTTGACCGACTATATCAGCGGCACGTCCGAGATCAGGATGCTGCGCGCCCTGAAGGTCAAGCTGGACGGGACCGGCCTCGTCCCCTTCCTCAGCAAGCTGGACTACAGCGAGCTCATGGGGAAGCCCATGCCGTGCGTGATCGTCGTCAAGTACAACATGTATATCGAACACGTCGTACTGGTAAAGCAGATGTACCATGGGGGACTGCTTATGGACGACCCGATCAAGGGACGCATCGGCTGGACAAAGCCCGTGTTCCTGCGGGAATGGGGCGGGTACGCGATCTGGATCGATGACCGCCGAGGGCGCTGAAGACGCCCTGGAGCCGTGCACGGCGCGATGAACCGCCGAAGAAGGAACCGGTGGAATCCGTGAAATTCGTGTAATCCGTGAAATCTGTGGATATACATCCCGTTGCTGGAGGCACCACATGAGACTGCGTACGATCTTGATCCTTGCGGCGTTGTTGACCTCTCTATCCCTCCTGATCGTCTCGCAGGCGGTTTCACAGGAGCCGGCGGACGAGCCCGCCGGCGAAGAGAAGGACGAGGCCGACTCGTTCACGTACCGTCACAACGTGATGATCGTCCTCGACACCTCCGGCAGCATGGGCGAGATGCTCGAGGAGCGGGTCAACGGCAAGAAGATCCAGCGGTCCAAGCTCCAGGTCGCAAAGGAGGCCGCGCACGAGCTGTTCGCCGAGCTGCGCAGCGATTTCCATGTCGGCCTGATCATCTTCGACGACATGGTCCCGAAGCTCGAATCCTCGCCGGCGCCGCTGACCGACGCGCACAGGCAGCTCCTGATCTCCAGGATCGACGCCGCGAAATCCGTCGGCCACACGCCGATCGCCGCATCGATGAAGATGGCGGCCGAAGAACTGGAGAGATATCGGCTGAAGAACCGTCACAAGGACTCCGAGGGGCGGATCATCATCCAGCTCGGCACCATCATCGCGCTGACTGACGGGCTCGAGACCTGCAACGGAGACATCAACGCTACGGCCAGGGATATCGATTCGATGATCTTCTGGTCGTACATGATCGGCTTCCGGCTGACCGCCGCGCAGGCCCAGGAATACAGGGGGATCGGCGAGTATGTCGACGCCGGCGACGCCGCAAGCCTCCGCAATGCGTTCAAGACGATCCGGCTCGAACTGGAGCGTCCCAGATCCGGTTTCAAGGAGAGGGAAGACTAAGCTGGCACCTGTGACTTCGCAACCATGAAGAGGGCTAAATCCCAATAACCAAATCCCAAATCCCAACAAAATCCCAAATCTGAACTACCA
>JAVHLO010000419.1 GCA_031082105.1 Planctomycetota bacterium | reverse complement strand
CTCGAGCTCGGAAGTGTCGGAAGCCTGGCCGACCCTTACCGGATTCTTCAGATTCTCGGGCGGGATGATGCACGGGTTGAAATCCGCGATGACCGACTTCTGGCCGTCGGACAACGTGGAATCGACCCTGTCTTGAAGCTCCTTCAGGCGCGCGAAATAGTCGCTCTTCACCTTCAAGACCGCCGTCTCCCTCTGATTGACGCGTTCCTCCAGGTCTTTCGGGATCCCGGCGTTCTTCTCCAGCACGCTCTTCAACTCCTCGAGCGACGCGCGAAAATCCTTCACCGCGCCGATGTTGTTGGCGACGAATGACTCCCTTGCCTTGCCCGCCTCGGCCGCGCAATCCGCGATCACCTTGATCTGCGGCTCCGTCAGGTAGAGGCCGTTGATGAGATTGAGGAGGCTCATCTCATCGTTCAGCGCTTTCGTGGCGACAACCTGGTCGGCGACATCCCTCCCGCAGCCTTCGCCGAACTGCTCCCACCACTCGTCCGCGGATGCCGGGATGGCGGAAAGAAAGAAAAAACAGACCGTCAATCCGATCACAAGCGCACTGGTTCTCATCGACGAATCTCCAACAACACAATGCCAAGGCGTTTGTCTTCTCACGCCCTCTGCTTCGGCGGAACCTGTCGCCTACCGCTCCCTGACGGTCGCGGCACTGATTCCTAAATTTCAAATGTCACAAGCCGGCGTTTTTGAGACCGTCTCTACTTCGCGTCGGCGGCATACCGCGTCAGAAGCGGGTCCTTTTCGTCGAGTGTCTTTCCGGCCTCAGCTTTGCCCGCGACGTGTTTTTCAAGGAACGCGATCGCGTATCTGCGGATCACGTCGAACTGTTCCTCCGTGCCGGAAAGCAGTCGCGAACCCGGCGTGTCCACAAAACGGTTGTTGAACGAGAAGTGACTGGCGCCCTGGATCTCGAGAAAGTACTTCGGCGGCGACATGTTCCCGTAGACCTTGCCCGCGATCTCCGCCATTGTCTTGTCGCCGCGCAGCGTTTCCTTTTCGTTCTCGCCGAGGAAGTACATGGACGGCATCTTGACGGCGGCGAGTTCCTTGTCTTCGTAGAGGTAACCTGCCGCGCCGGACGAGAAGACGAGCACGGCCTTGATACGCTCGTCCTTCCGGTCAGGCAGGGCGCCGCACAGGCCGAGGGATGTGAACCCGCCGAATGAGTGCCCGCCAACGGCCGTTCGATCCTGATCGATGAGCTTGCCGAACTTCTCCGACCCGGTCATGCCGTCCAGCACGATTTTCAGCTCATTGACCCTGTACAGATACGGCTCTCGATCGGCGGGGCCCGACCGGCTGATCTCCGTGGCGTGACGGAGCAAGGCCTGCTTGTCGAAATCCTTCACGGGTCCGATCCTGCTGCGGATCGCGGTGTGCCTGTCGCCGTGATCGGGGGCCGCGACGATCCAGCCGTGTCCGGCGAGCGACTCCGTGAAGAACACCGAGGCCGTACCGCCTCCCCCGTAGCCGTGCGACCAGGCGAGGAAAGGAAAAGGGCCGCCTTCCGCGCGCGGCTCCGCGTCGAGCGCCACGCGCCCTTTGGCCGGCCCGCCGTACGAATACTCCCTGGGCTCGGCATCGGTCGGATACCAGACTGCCACGGTGATCGTCTTCTCCGCATCACCGTCACCGTACTTGAAGTCCAGGATGGTGAACCCGACATTGAACTTGCCGGGCCGGTCGGCGGGCCCAGCATCCTGCGCGTGCGCTACAGCGACGCACAGCAGGGCGGAGACCAGCGCAAGACAGAATGCGAGACAGACATGGCTCATCTGCCGGGGCCTTCAATGGTCTCAGGAGGCAACGAAACGCAAAATGAAGCGACCCCTCGGCCTCGCGAAAGGCCAAGGGGCTGACCCGGATTATTCATGAAGGTTTGTAGCAAGGCACATAGCCGCAGCGGAGTGCCGTCGTCTCTCAGAAGGTGACGCCACTTCGGCTGCGGCCTGCGTGGCTTACTACGAACTTGACAGTCTGTCGTACCTTTCCCCGGATACACGAATGATCCTGGCCAGGTTTTCATTTCCTTGAGCCGCACACGGCGGCGCGCGTTATTTCTTCTGGCCTCAGGTCGGTTTTTCGGCGTCGCCGGGCGTGGTCCCCGGGCGCTCCACCGTCGACGGGTCGTCGATCCGCCGGATGACCTCGTCATACATCTTCGCGGAGCCGGGGATCAGAAGGAAGAATGCCTGGCTGAACATCTTCTTCTCGCCGGACAACTCCTGCGGCTTCGCGCCGTGTAGGGCGGCGCAGAGCTCTTCCTTGCTGAGCTGGAAATCGGCGTCCGACAACTCGCGCGCCTTGTCCAGCGCCCGGCCGACGTCATCGCTCATCGTGCGCTTCTCAGCTTCCGTGAGTCCCGGGTTCTTGACCGTCGCGTACTTCAGCAGCGTGGCGATGAGCATCTTCCTGGCCGCGGGATAGCCCGACTCGGGCACGGTCCGCATCTTGTTGAGGACGTCGACCTCCCAATCCGCGCTGCTTGCCTGGCCGACGAGCACCGGATCGCTCAATCCTTTCGGCGGGATGAGACAGCAGGAGAAGGTCGAGAAGATCGATTTCTGGCTGTCGGTGAGGAGCGCATCGATCCGCTTTCCGGACTGGCTCAGTTTGCGCATGGTTTTGTTGTCATACAGGGCGAAGAGGTGCGCGAGGGCCATCTCCGCCTTGACGGCCGGCCCGATCGCGTCGAATTCGGCGCCCTCGCCGCCGCCGACCGCGTCGCCGCTCGAAGTCACGTGGCAGCGCTCGCAGCTCGCGTACTCGCACGATTTTCTCGGCGGAAGGACCAGCCCCGCCCTGATCGATGCGGACTCGAGCGTGCGCATCTTCAACACCTTGTCCCTCAGCTCGTCGGAGATGTCCCCATTCTGCGGGAGCGTCTCGACGAGCTCGTTGAAGCAATCGCTGATCGTGGCGAGCTCCGTCGCGCCCTCGTAGGAGGCCTTGGGCATCTCGCCGGCCATCTCCTCGATCTCGAGCGCCATCTCCTTGAGCGCAACGGCCTGTTCGCGGGAGAGGTTGAGGCCGTTGATCACGTTGATGTTCGAGGCGCGATAGAGCAGGTAACCCCATTCGCGAAGCTGGGCTTCGGTAGGCGCCTTCACGCCGGCCGGCGGTTCGCCCTTCGGTTCCTGCGCAACAACGACGCAGACCGAAAGTAGTGCCGCAAGCGTGATGCAAACGACAAGCCGCGTGTCTCTCTTCATGGGGCTGTCTCCCAAAAAACGCGTGTGGTTCCGGTCGGGCCAACGCCTCCGTCGCAATCGTCTCCGCAGGCGTACCGCGCCCGCGACGGGGCGGCAATTCTCCGGGCGGTGCGTTAGGGCTCAGCCAGAAGCCTCGAAGTGGCGAAAACCGAGCCGCGAGCGTAAGCGAGCGAC
>JAVHLO010000418.1 GCA_031082105.1 Planctomycetota bacterium | reverse complement strand
GATTTCCTGTTCCGTGACTGGCTGAACGTGCTGCAATGAGACGCGCGTGGAAACGCCTGTCATTCGGTCTCGTCCTCGCCATGCTGCTGGCCGCGGTGGTCTTCTTCGTGTGGAGACGTCGCCGGCTGCAGGCGCCGGAGGATACGCTTGTCATTGGCGTCCCCAACCTCCCGCAGGCGGGCGAGGTGCTGTCACCGACTTCCGCGTCCGGACGGCTCGTCGCGTCGCTCATCTTCGACGGGCTGCTTCGCGTCGACGGATCGGGAGAGCTCGCCCCGTCGCTCGCCGAGAGTTTCAGTGTAAGGCATGAGTTGACGCTGCCGTTTTGCCCGACGGCGAAGCTGCCCAACGGCAAGACGAGCACGGAGGCCGGCATCCGCGAGTACATCCTCATGAGGATGACGCGGGTGGAGGGCGCGCCGCTCACGGCGGTCCGTTCGATCGAGGGCATTCCCGGCCATGAGAACCGATTGCGTATCGTCCTCTCGTTGCCGGTCCCCGGAATCCGTCTGATCCTCCGCGAAGGGCTCGGCGACAAGGTCTTTCCGCCCGTCGGCGGGGAGGAGTCGAGCGGCGACCGGTTCGTCGTGTCGTTCGTGCTCCGCCAGGGGGTGAGCTGGCACGATGGCCGGTCGTTTACGGCGGCTGACGTGAAGCGCACTGCCGAAATGATGAAAGACCGGTTCCCGGGTCTGCGACATCCATCCGGTTTTGGCTTGGTCAAGGAGATCCGGGTCATCGACGACCATCACATCGAGTTCGAATATATGAAGGCCGTTGGGCAGTCGCTGTGGGACTGGCTGACTCCCATTTTGCCTGCTCACCTATGGAGCGGTGATGCAGGAGAGCCCGATCCGCGCGACGCTCGATCGCTCGTCGGCACTGGCCCGTTCCGGTGGCAGGGTGTGGATCCGGAATCGGGCGCGATAACGCTGTCGCGTGCGGCAAGGCCGTTCGATCCCGCGCCGGCGCAGGTCGGCAAGATTCAGCTCGTGCTCGAAGAGGGCGGTTCGGAGAGTCTCGAGAAGATGCGCGCCAAAGTGATCGACGCCATCGAGGCGGACCTTGTCGACCCGTCGACTCGCGCAAGACTTCAGAGCGCGGCCGACCAGGCCTGCCAGCCTGCCGGCAGTCCCGGCGCTCCCCGCCGAAGCGGGGCGGCAGGACAGTCGACCGCAGGCGGTCTGGAGCTTTGCCTTGTCTTCAATCTCCGCAGTGTGCTCTTCCACGACGGCACGCTGCGCAAGGTGATCTGCGACATCGTGGATGGGCCGGCGATCGCCGCCTTCCTTGGAGACTCTTCCAGGGCCGTGACCTCTCCTCTGACGGTCCCCGCCGACCGGCGTCTGCAGGAATCCATCGTGCGCCTGAAGGCGCTGGGGTGGTCGGATGCCGACGGGGACCACGTGCTGGACATGCCCGGAAAACGCCTGAGATTCGATTGCCTCATCCCGGAGTGGAGCATGACCGCCGACTTGGCCGGTCGCATGATCTGCGAAGACCTGAACCGCGCAGGATGCGGTGCCGCAATCGGCCGACTCGACTGGAAGACGTTCAGCGGGCGGCTTGAAAGCGGGGATTTCGACGTCGCGATGACGGAGCTGGACTTCTCGCACGCCGCCGACCTTCAGCACCTGTGGCATAGCTCCGCGGTGAAGGCCGGCACGAGCCTATGCGGACTGGCGAACCCCGAGGCGGACCGTCTCCTGGACTCGGTCGCCGGGGAATACTCCGTCCGGGAGAGGACCGACACCGCGCGCAGGTTCTGCGTCTTCCTGTCACAGGAGGCGGTGGTGGTCTTCCTGGGGGCCGCGCACGACCTGGTCTGGCGCGAGGATCTGCCCGCGGCAAAACGCGGTTTGATGGATTACATCAGAGGCAGGAATTGATGGTGAGAGAGCGGACGCGAGTCATTTGTCACTGCTCATTGATCACTTCTCATTGGCAATTTGATCCGGAGTTCTCAATGAGAAATGATCAATGACCAATGAGCAATGTCAAATGCCCCGTCAACCTGGTCCTACTCGCGCTTGCGTTCCAGTATCTCCGTGACTTTGTCGAGCAGTTCGGCGCTGCTGAATGGTTTGCCGATGTAGTCGTTCGCGCCGGCCATGAACCCGCGCATGTGGTCCGCGGGCTGGTCCTTGGCGGACAGGAAGAGGACGGGGATGGAAGCGGTCTTCTCTTCAGACTTTAGTCGCTCACAGACGTGATACCCGTCCAGCGTGGGCATCATCACGTCGAGGACGATCAGGTCGATCTGTTCTTTCGAGACGATGTCCAGACCCGCGATGCCGTCCTGCGCGGAATGGACGGTGTAGCCGGCGCGCTCTAGAAAGTGTCGGACGACCTGCACGATGTGCGCATTGTCGTCGACAACGAGGATTGTTTTACCCATACCGATCCACTCCGGAAACTCGACGTCTCGTTTCAACCGTCCTTGAGGGGACGCAAGACCTACAAGCGCTCGACAGCCAGGATTGTTCGCGCATTTGGGGAAAAGCCCGACAGACTGTCATTCCGAACTCGGTTCGGAATCTCCTTTGCGACGTGTTCGACCCTTCGCTGAAGGAGATGCCCCCGACGCGTCGGGGGCATGACAGCGAATCGAATCTATTGCATAGATCGGGCCAGGTCGATCTCGAACACGATCTGCCGGCGTACATGTTGAGTATCGCCGCTGAAAGGCATATGATAAGACGGCGAAACGGGGCTGTCAAGCAAAACGACGCACACAGGTTGGGCGTCGGTTTTTGGAGCGCGGCGGCAAGCGAAGCGCGCCACCGCTTGGCTTTCACGGGATCGCTGTGGCAGAGAGGAAAAGCGCCGTCGCCGCTTCGCTCTGCCGGCGCAGTCCACAGCATGACCACCAGGCCGTATTGCAGGCTCGCGCGGCTCGGCTGTCGTCGTGGCCAGGTCTTGGTCGACGGAAACACAATGAGGAAAAGAACATGAGATATGTCGTCGGTGCGATGTTCGTCATTGCGGGATTGGCCCTGCTGATTCTTGCCCTGGCGGTCCGTTCGCAGTTCGCGCGGGCCGAGACCGACCCGTCTCCCTCCGCCGAGAAGTACCCGCTCGCCTATTTCGTGGTCGCAGCGTTTTCTCCGCCGCCAACCGCCTCGCCGGCCTATGTTGCAGGGAAAGTAATCGTTGTGTACTACGTGGGAATCGCGCTCGGCATTGCCTTCGGGCTCGTGGGCGTGTGGGTACTGCGGGGACCACGACGCCCGCCGAGGGACACACAGTACGATCAGTCCGGATAACGGCTCCCGCGCGGGCCTTGTGGAGTGCGGTGGCAAGCGGAGCGCGACACCGCTTGGGCTTTCGTGGAATTGCCGTGGCAGAGAGGGAAAGCGCCGTCGCCGCTTCGCTCTGCCGGCGCAGTCCAAGAAGCGGC
>JAVHLO010000417.1 GCA_031082105.1 Planctomycetota bacterium | reverse complement strand
TGGATTTTGGGGTTTTATTGGGATTTGGCTGTTGGGATTTTCGAGGAAGCGCGCCCAAATTCGCCGTTACAGAATCCCGACTTTATTTTGGAGTTTCATTCTACTCAGAATACTAGAGTCGCACCCTCCGCCACCTGCCGCCGCGGAAGAGGGCCCACGCGACGAGCGCACGCGCGGCCCAATCGATCCCGGTCGTGAACCAGATCCCCATCAGCCCGTGTGACTTCGCCAGCATGATCGAGAGCGGCACGCGAACCAGCCACACACCGATGGCCGCGACGACGACCGGGCTGACCGTATCGCCGGCCCCGCGAAGCGCGCCCACGTGCACCATCGTCAGCGCGAGGAACGGCTGCTGGATCGCCCCGAGCGCTATCGCGCCGGCCGCCAGGTCAAGCAGACAGTCTCTCGAACACGCCATGGCCTGCATGTCCCGGCCGAAGAAGAGGCTCGCCAGCTCGCGCGAAAAGAGCACAAACAGGAGCCCGATGAAGGTCATCCCCCATACCGCGAGCCTCGTCGATTCGCGGAGCCCGGACCGGGCATGTTCGGGCGAGCCCGCCCCGAGACACTGGCCGACGATCGCCGAACACGCGATCGCGATGCCCATCCCGGGCATGAACGATATCGATTCGATCGTGATTGCCACGCGGTGCGCCGCAAGCACCGACGCGCCCAGGCTCGCCACCGCGTACGTGTAGACCAGGAAGCCCGTGTGCATCACCAGCGGCTCGACGGCCGCCGGTACGGATACTTTTACGAGCCGCTTCACCGCCTCGTTGGACGTGCGGAGCAGTTGTCTCAGCCTGAACTTGACGAACGAATGCTTGGAAAAAAGCGCAAGACTGATCAGCGACATCTCGAGGATGCGGCAGAGCGACGTCGAAATGGCCGCGCCCCAGAGACCCAGCGCGGGCAGTCCGAACGCGCCGAAGATGAGCACGTAGTTGCCGAATATGTTCGCGATGTTGGCGATGAGGCTCACGTGCATCGGGGTCTTCGTGTCGCCGATCCCGCGCAGGATCGCCGTCGCCGAGAACGTGATCACCGAACACATGAACGTGGCGAACACGATCCTGAAGTACCCGAGCGCCTCGAGCGCGACCCCCGCGCCAAGCTTGTTCTCTCCGGCAAAAACGGCGACGATCTGCGGCGCAAACACGAACCCCAGCACGGAGACGACGGTTCCGAGGACGACCGCGAACCAGAGCGAGGCGCCGGCGTTTTCGCCGACCTTCTTCTCGTCGCGTTCGCCCGTCGCGCGCGAGACAGTCGCCACCGTGCCGATCGAGATCGCCATGAGCACGGAAGTGATCGAGAAGAACACGGGCATGGCTATGCCGACCGCCGCGAGACTGTCCACGCTGTAGCGGCCGACCATGAGCGTGTCCGCGAAGAACATGCACGTGTGGAGGAAGTTCTGCGCGATCACGGGCCATGAGAGGCGCAACACGGCCCGACGGATGTCGCGCGGTGTGTTGAGCTCTTCTATCCGGATCGGGGTCCTGGAGTTCATTCTTTCTTCAACCTGGCCGGTACTGTTCGCGGATGTTCGTAGTAAGGCACGCAGCCGCAGCGGAGTGCCGTTCCTTCGGAGACGCCACTCCGCCCTGCGGGGCTGCGTGGCTTACTACAAACGCTTGCGGCACTCACGCTATTACTCGGACAGGCTGCTAGGGCTCGACCGTCAGCAGGGCGGAACCCGGGGCGGTCACGACCCCGATCACGCTCGCGGCGAGCGTCTTTCGTTCTTTCAGCAGCGCGACAAGCTGGCCGACCTTCTTATCGGGGACCGAAATGAGCAGCCCACCGGACGTCTGCGGGTCGGCCAGGATGAGCCGGTCGAGTTCGGAGAGCTTCGCGTCCCATTCCGCGTCCTTGCCGAAGAACTCGAGGTTGTGGTATGCGCCGCCTGGTGTCATGCCGTCGCCGGCGAGCTCGCGCGCGGTCGGCAGCAACGGAAGATCTCTGAAACGAATGATGGCGGAGACCTTGCTCGCGCGCAGCATCTGGATGAGGTGGCCGATCAGTCCGAAGCCGGTAACGTCGGTGCACGCGGACACGCCCACCCGCACCATCGACTCCGCCGCGGTCCGGTTGAGCGAGGCCATCGACCGCGTGGCCCGGGCCGCCGCGCGGCTGCTCACGGTCCCGGCCTTGATCGCAGTCGTGAGAATCCCCACGCCAAGCGGTTTCGTCAGCACCAGCCTGTCGCCGGGCAGGGCGGCGGAGTTCGTCACGACCCTGCGCGGCGAGACTATCCCGGTCACGGCCATGCCGTACTTCGGCTCGTTGTCGTCGATCGTGTGGCCGCCCACGATCAACACGTCCGCTTCCGCAGCCTTGTCGTAGCCGCCTTTCAGTATCTTCGCGAGCACCTCGTTGGAGAGCTTCTTGGAGGGGAACGCGGCGATGTTCATCGCCGTTAACGGTTTCGCGCCCATCGCGTAGATGTCGCTCAGCGCATTGGCCGCCGCTATCGCCCCGAACCAGTATGGGTCGTCAACGACGGGCGTAAAGAAATCGACCGTCTGGACGAGCGCGATGTCGTCGGTAAGACGATAGACGCCCGCGTCGTCGCCCGTCTCGATCCCCACGAGCAGTTCGGGATGTTTGACGCGCGGCAGTGATCTGAGGACCTGGACCAGGTCGCTCGCGCGCAGCTTGCACGCTCAACCCGCCCCGTGGCTGAACTGTGTGAGCCTCGTCTGGTCAGTCATGTTCCAACGCTCGAATCAGTCGGGACCCAAAAGACCGCCGCACAACGGTCGGCCAGAATTTTGGATTTGCGATTTCGGATTGCGGATTGAAGATGCGTGGTCTGTCGGCACCGTGCGAATGATGTAGGAATCCGCAATCAACAGGCTGATCTCACAAATCCGAAATCTAAAATCTGAAATCTCATCGCGTCTTCCCGCGTCCCGTGCGCGGACGCCGCCCCTGCGCCCTGTCCCATTCCCGCTTCAGGTCACCGTAGAGCTCCTCGAGCGCCTGCGGCAGCACCTTGGTCGAGCCCATGACCGGCATGAAGTTCGTATCGCCCACCCACCGCGGCACTACATGGACATGCACGTGTCCGAGCAGCCCGGCGCCGGCGGACGCGCCGAGGTTGATCCCGATGTTGAACCCCTGCGGCTTGAATATCTTCGCCAGGAGGCATTTCATCTGCACCGTCAGCCCAAAGAGCTCTCTCAGTCCGGCCGGGGAGAGGTGCTCGAGCTCGCCGACATGCTCGTTCGGGCTCACCAGGAGGTGGCCGCCGTTGTAGGGGAACTTGTTCATGATCGCGAAACATTTCGGGAGCCGCGCGACGATCATGTGCCTGTCGTCCTGTCTCGCCTTCAGCGCCGAGCACAGGAAACAGCCCTTGTCCTGGTGCGCGTTGCGGATGTACCCGATTCTCCACGGGGCGCAGAGGTTCTTCATCG
>JAVHLO010000416.1 GCA_031082105.1 Planctomycetota bacterium | reverse complement strand
TATTCAGCAAAGAGCCGGGCACATGGCAAAGGAGATTCCGAACCGAGTTCGGAATGACCGTCTGTCGGCGCTTTTCCTCGATTCGTGAACAGTGCGGGTTGGGGTCTTCTGGATTCCCGCTTCCGCGGGAATGACAATGACCATCCGCCTGGATACTCCAAGAGTTACTCTACCACCGACAGCACCCCCGTGGCGCACATCTCGACGCACTCTTTACAGAGGTCGCACTTGATCGGCGCGTCCTGGGAGGCGTGCTGGAACATCGCGTGCTGAGGGCACTCCTCGACGCACGTGCCGCAGGCGGTGCATTTTTCCTTGTCGATGACGAAGACGCCGTCCTTCCCGGAGATCGCCTCCGCGGGGCAGACCTCCGCGCAGTGTCCGCACTGGATGCAGATCACCGGCTCGTATGAACCGGGCTCCGGAAAGGTCGCCTTGATCCCGATCGCGGCCTTCTTGGGGTTGACTTCCTTGAAATGGGCCAGCGAGCAGATCGTCTGACAGACCCTGCACCCCATGCACTTCGACGAATCGGCAGCCAGTTTCATACGCACCTCCTGCAAACGGACACCGCATGTTGTCATGTTGTCGTGTCAATAATACTATTCGGCGCTCCGGCAATCAAGTATTTTCGCGCGCAGCGACGCGAGCGAATAGCTTGACATGGGAGGGAATACGAGTAGAATCGAGTTCTGTGGGAGAGGCCGTTTCTGTGTCATTCCCCCACTGCGGGCGGGGATTGCCTCGCAAGCGCGCTCTTTCGCGACGTGACGCAGCGGCTTGGTGAGGTACTTGCGCGATTGGAGAGGCACGCGTGGACGACTTCGAAGAACAGGAAGGGTGGCTCACTGACGAAGAGGCCGAGCGAATCAACAAGCGGCATGAGGATAACCCGCTGTGGGAGAGGTACGCCGCGCGTTCGGCCTCGGACGAGCTGGAGACGGTCAGGTGCCTTGACTGCGGCGCGGAGATCTGCGAAGGCGCGCCGCGCTGTCCGGCATGCGGCGCGTATTATCCGGAGGCCGGGCCGCAGAAGTATCCTCCTGGATCACCCCATTCGACGCGGTGGATATGGCTCACCGCGATCCTGTGCATCCTCTTGATACTCGTGGTCTGGATTCCGGAGGTGTGGAGCTTCCTCCACGCGCTGATCTTCAACTGGTTGAAATAGCCGGAGTCCGGTCAATCCTGCGGAAGGCTGGAGGTGAAATTTGCAGGATCAAGGCGCGGTCGGGGCGTTTTGCCTGTTCCGGCGATGGGCCGGAACAGCCGAGCGCGAGCAGGAGCAGGAGCGCTAGTGCGAGTACGGGAGGCTACCAGTAGATGACCACGCGCGATTTGCCGAGGCCTGAGCAATCGGTGCACTGGTCCTTCGACGGGAAGACCGGCGGCGGGCCGCCGGGCTTGACCCGCCCTGTCCCGCCGCAGGTCGGGCAGTTCTTGTGGGTCTTCAGCCGCACCCTCATGTTGTGTTCCGCATGAATGCCCATGAGGATGTTGAACCGCTCCGCGTTCGACGCCCTATCCCACCACTGTTCGACATCTCCCAGGTGCGACGCCTCGACGAGCCATGAGCCGCGCCCGTAGTCCACGGTCTCCACAGAGTCGGAGGTCCGCGACTGCCAGATCTCTTTGACGGGCGAAGCCTCCACGCCAACCCGAAGCGCCACGCGCGCGGCGGTCTCGACTACCACGCCGTGCACGGCGAACTCCATGCAATCCGAGTACCGCGCGCCGCGGTCAGTCGCCTTTGTGCGCAGGAGACTCCGCAGGATCACGCGCCACGATTCGACGATCCGCGTGTTGATGCTCCACTGCCGCGCCAGGTCGATTTGTTTCCGGACCTCTTTGAGCTCGTTGAGAAGCTCCTCTTCCCCGAAATCGCGCTCGATCGTTTTCAAGCGGTCCAGCGCCTTCGAGTACTCCTCGTCCATCAACTCCACGCCCATCAGGTAGAGCTGCTCCTTGACCTGCGCGTCGCCAAAGCTCTCCCTCATCTTGTTCACGTACCCCGCAAGCCGGCCCTCCGGCAGGTCCTCACGCGATAGAAGCTCGTAGAACCTGTAGTGCTCCTCCGCCTTGCCCGCAAGCCCGTACCGGCTGCACAGTTCCGCGACGCGCAGGTGTTCCTTTGCGGTGCGCGGCACCTGGCCCGCCAGCATCAACTCGTACAGCTCCTTCTCGCTGTAGATGTCCTTGATGCCGAGCATCAGCGACTCGATCTGGACCTCCGCTCGGCGGAACGAGAACCGGTCGCCACGGCTCTTGATGACGACAGTCTCCGGCGTGGACAGCCCCGCCTCTTCCTTGCCGTACCACTCGGCCTTGTCGGCAAGGCGCGTCACCTTGAGGCCGGCCTCGGTCGGGTGCGGCGCCGCCTCATCGGGTTCGCCGGCCTTCGTGACCCGCAGACCCAGCGAGGCGCGCATCCGCGCGGCGTCGGCGTCGACGAGCTCGATCCAGTAGAACTGGACGGTCAGGCCGTCGGGGGTGAGTATTCTGAACGACGTGTCGTCGAAATCGACGAGTCTGCCTTCGTAACGGAGGAAGCTCCCCTTCACCTGGAAGCTGGCCTGCCTCTCCTCTGCCCTGACGAACGTCTGTGGACTGTCGCCCACAAGCAGCGCCACAACGGCCACGGACATGGCCGCGCAGCGGAAGATTCTCTTGATCAGTCTTTTCAGAAAACCGAACATACCCGGCATCCCGCCTTGTCCGTCACGGCCCCGGACGGCACAAGCGCGCCGCCGGGACTACTTGTCGAAGAATCCGCGCACGACCGCGCCGGTCTTCCGTACGTCCGCGTCGCTCAGGGACGGGTACAGCGGAATCGACACGGCCGAGCGGAACACGTTCTCCGTTCCCGCGAAACGGTTCGCCGGCAGACCCAGGTAGCGGTGAAGCGGTCTGAAGACCGGCCGCTTGACCTCCACGCCCCGCTTTTGCGCGTGCCGGATGAAGCGATCCGAGCCCTCGAGCAGGCGAAGCACATACCTGAAATAGATATGCTCGCCGGCGTTCGGGGCATCCGACGGCAAAAGGACGGGTAGCCCGCCGAGCGTCCACTCATATCTTTCGGCAATACTCCGTCTTTTCTGCACAAAGCCGTCAAGCCGGGCCAGTTGTTCCCTGCCGATCGCGGCCTGGAGCGCGGACATCGGGTAGTTGTATCTGACCTTGTAGTCCTTGCGATTATCGTAGCCGACGAGGTCACGGATTCGCGCCATGAGCCGGCGGTCGCTGCCGACGACCATCCCGCCCTGACCCGTGGCGAGCATCTTGGTCGCGTAGAACGACATCACCGCGAGCGTGCCCCACGCGCCGATTTTCTTCCGGGGCGGGTAGGAGTGCGGCGATCGAGCGTGGGGTGGTCGTGAGTCCCTCACCCCCGACCCCTCTCCCAAAGGGAGAGGGGAGGCTGTTCCTTCTCCCTCTG
>JAVHLO010000415.1 GCA_031082105.1 Planctomycetota bacterium | reverse complement strand
GATTCAGGCAAACCTCTCGAGCCCTTCGTCCATCGCCCTCAAGGATACCGGCACGGTGCCGTTCTGTTTTCGATCGTACGACGTCTTCTCGATCGAGGCGATTGGGGTGATGAACAACCCGGCCGGCTACCAGACCGCTTCGCACACGTTCCGGGAGGTGTTGAGCATCATCCCGTTCGGGAGCTACGCGTGGGAATTGAAGAACCGGTACGATTTTTCACAGATGGCCTCGCGCTGCGGATCGAGCAAGATCGTATTCGGTCCGGATTTCGGTGTTATCTCGACGGCGGACTGGAACACCGCGGGTCAGACCGCGGGCGACCTGCGGGTCGAGTCGCCGAGCGACACTCGAGGCGCAGGCATCAGCCTCACCGAGAGCTTCCCGGGCACCTATGACGGCCAGGCGCTCTCCGGTCCGGCAGAGTACGATTTTTCTGATGAGACGATCGCCTCGCCCGCGCCGGGAACGGACATCCTGGCCGGCGGAATCGAGATGTGGGTGAAGCCGTCGGGCCTGTCCGGCGGGCGTGTCTACTTCTTCGACTTCGCCCAGAGCGAGTTCGAGAACCGGATCTCGCTGTACTACGACGGCCGGGACCTCGTCTTGACTGCGGCCGACGCCACGGTCGATACGTGGGAATCGCAGGTGCGTCACACCGTGCAGCTCGTGCCCGACACGTGGTACCATCTCGGCGCGTACTGGAAGAGCACGTACTACGGACACCTGTGCCTCGCGCTCGACGGGATGGTGGTGGGTACGGGCGCGCATGTGGACCAGAACGGTCAGCGCGCGCTGGGATTCCTCTCTTCGAACACGACGGAGACCGACACGTCGATCTCTGTGACGACGACGGCGAACTTCCCGACGCCGGCCCTCATCGGCGGGATTCAGCGGTGGGGCGTCATCGAGATCGGCAACGAGACCATCGAGTACAGCGGCATGAGCGGCACAACGTTCACGAACTGCGTGCGCGGCGCGCGCGGTACGACGGCGGCCTCGCACGTGGCCGGCGCGGCAGTCACGATCTACGGGTACTCCAACCTGTTGTCGACCGAGGGCGTGACGATCAGCGCCGTTGACCCGTCCACGGGCGAACCGGCGACGCTCATGTCGATCGATCTCGACGCCGGTATTCCCGTGGTGAAGGGTCTGCTTGCCGACTCGATCGGCGAACGGCCGGAGGCGACCATAAACAAGCCCGCAAGCCCGCCCGAGCCGGGCGGGATAACGGCCGGCGACACGACGATCCCGGTGGCGCCGAACACGGACGGGTTCCCGACCAAGGGGTTCATAAAGATCCGCAACGAGGTGATCTATTACGACTCGAAGACCTCGAGCTCGTTCGAGGGCTGTCGGCGGGGCGCCCCGCAGGCGGAACCGACCATGGCGGCCCCGCACGGTCACGGCGCGCGCATCGTCATGTTCGCCATTCCAGTCACCGATGTGGCCGGCTATCCGAACCCCGCAATCGTCCAGATCGATGATGAATGGATTGCCGGCAGACCCGTCATTGCGCAGGAAGACGGGGGCGGCTACATCATGGGCTGGATATTCGGCGGCATAAGCGGAAGCTTTGCCCGGCCGCCGTTCCGCGGTGAGTTCTTCGAGACCATCCAGGCCGCGCACTCCGCAAACGTCAAGGTCATCCCGGTCTTCTCCGTAAGTGAGCCCGAGTGCGGAAAGAGCGACAAGGTGACAATCGTCACCGACGACCAGACGATCGACAAGGAACAGATGGAGATCCGCAACGCGAAACAGCGCAGGACAATCAGCCGGGACGTCGGAGGGATGACGGTACAGATCACGATCAGCAACCTCGTCGGGTTCATGGACTTCACAAACCGCGCGTATGCGCCTGACGATATAAACCGCCTCCTGAAATTCCCGTCCGGCGAATTGGCGTCGTTCTTGAACGACAGGATCTATGTCTGCGGGATGAGCCCGGCCGGCACCGGTTCTTCGAGCACCATCGGCGGCGGCGGCACGGGGACGGGCGCAAAGGGGACCATTGACGAGATACGGTTCTTCAGCGGACCGAAGGGCGATTTCAGGCTCGCCCAGCCGCTGGATGCCGGGACTGTCACGGACCTGCAGATGAACGCGGTGACCGGCATCGACGCCAACGGCGGCGCCGTGAAGATCGGCGACGAGCTGATCGGTTTCGCCCAGGCCGCCGGCGGCGTTGGCTCGGGCACGCTGTCCGGCAGCACGCGCGGCTATCTCAAGACTACGGCGGCCGTTCACGACAGTGGCTCGAGGGCGTTCAACCTGTCGTTCCTCGGAATATCGGCGCTGTCCGGGGCGGTGACTGCCGAGGCAAGCTCGATCCAGTTGCGCGGCGCGACAGGGTTGCCGGCCGCCGGGTACATTCTTGTGGACAACGAGGTGATCGGCTACACGCGTTTCGACGGCGCCGCCGCAGACTCCGCCACTGCGGTCATGCCGATGGACATGGAACTGCGCGGGATGTACCGGGGCGCGTTCGGGACGGATGCGGCCGCGCACGATGCGGGTCGGCTCGCATACGCAATCCCGTTCAGGTACTGGGACAGGTTCAGCGCGCACTCATACGACTCGAGCCTCGTGAGGTTCGACGCGACGATCCCAGTCATCGACGCTTTCTGGAAGCGGATCCACTGGACCGAGGAACACGACTCGGGCGACCCGAACCTCGACGTCCATATCAAGGTGCGCCTCGACACGTGCGGCGAATGGGAGATGGCGCGGTCGGGAACGACTCCGCCGAAGCGGGCGCAGGTCTTCTCGTTCAACGAGCCCATCGGCAAGAACCCGCTGAACGTCCGCGGCAACCGCGCGGAACTCCGCTGCCTGTGGGAGTACAAGAAGGGCTCGTTCTCGACCAATTCCTGGAAGAAGACCGTCTTCATCGGCGACATCTTCGTCGACTACGAGGCGAAGACCACCTCGCTGTCGCACAGGCAGATGAGGTAATGTAGCACAGGCGTCTCGCCTGTGCCCGTCGCCAGGCAGTGCAGGCCCTTGTGGCGGATGTAGGAGGCAGCTCCGCTGCCGACCTGTCTGCAGTATGACCGCCTTCAGGCGGTCCAGACCGGATGAAGTACGTGCCGGTCTTGTTGGCGGGGAGGGCGAGGCTCATGTGCTGAGCAAGGGTGGACACTGCGTGAAGAGCCCAAACGATGCCCCATGAACCGTCTTATGCAGACTGCATAGGACGTAGGCCTGAAAACGGAGGCAGGAGCCAAGGTGCGATTGTGTAAGGAGTTGGAGCAAGCGACGATCGAATGCTCCTCGGTTTAGACAGACGCGGACAGTCTGCCTCGACCGGTTTATACAGACTGTATAATCATTGTTGTGTCGCTGACGAAGCTATCACTTCTTCTATTTGAACGAGGTGCATGAACAATGGGTACGGAAGCCAAGCAAGTTGAGGAGTCGGCCCTGAGACTATCTGTGGTCGAGAAG
>JAVHLO010000414.1:3110-3451 GCA_031082105.1 Planctomycetota bacterium | reverse complement strand
ACAGCGTGGTGCGCGACGAAGAGACTGCCTGCCCAGGCAAGCTGTTTCCTCACCGGGACGTCGTGAACAGGTTGAAGTCCGGAGACAGATAGCGCGAAATGTTCGCGCATCAGAGAAAGAGCCCAACAGACCGTCATTCCCGCGAAAGCATGTCCCCTCCCTACCCTCGCCCTCTCCCCCCTCGGGGGGGAGAGGGGATGCTGCAAATCAAATCTCGAAGCCCCACTAGCCCGCACTATTTGCGAACACAGGGAAAACGTGTGACACACTGTCATTCCCGCGAAGGCGGGAGTCCAGTGGATCACCGACGCGACCGAGACTGTCTGAATCCAGTCTTGTCC
>JAVHLO010000414.1:1700-3100 GCA_031082105.1 Planctomycetota bacterium | reverse complement strand
CACCTTACGGCGTCACTACGAACTCGATCAGGTGTCGCCCGTTCGTGAATAGTGCCGGTTGGTGGTTCGCGACGATTCGAATTCCGGGTAGCCGGACGCCTACCACTCCCTTACGGTCGCGGCACTGATACCTCAGTTGCAGGTGTCACGGACCACTAGTTCATCATCGTGGAAATGCTGTCGATGACCTCCCCATTACGGACGACGCAGACCCCGGCCCGTCCGCAGAACGCCTTCCACGTCTCGGGCGGGCTGCAGTATTCCCAGAGCTCATCGCCCTCCTGCATCCGCTGCTTGAGTTCCAGCCACTTCTGGTTCTGGAAACCGAACGGGACAGGGTTCGGGCCCAGCCGCTCGTCCTTGACGAGGTAGTTCTTCTCGCACTCCTCGACGGTCGTTTTGTTCTGAAGCCATTCCTTGACCATGTGTACACCTCAAACGCCGGCCGCCGACCACTCCGTCCTTCGCAACTCCCAGCATTATACGCCCTGCTCCATCGCGATAGCAGGCAAAACGGGCGGCCGAGGGCGCGGCAGGATCCCGCCCGCCGCTACTCGTAGAGATCGAGGCGGCAGTGCCGGCATTTGCGCTCGGGCGGGAACGACAGGCTGCTGAAGGGAGTCCAGTTCTCCCTGGTAAGCACCTGAGTGAAGAAGAACTCACCGCACCTGGGACACCGGCTCCTGTTCAGGCTCCTCTGGACGATGAACCCCAGCGCGAAAAGGGCGCCGACGCCAAGGAGCAGGATCAGAGGATTGTTCAATCCCGCGAGGACGGCGCAGAATGGAAGGAACGCGAATATGATCAGCAGACACAGCCGTCTCTTGGTCCGGATCCAGCGGAGGCCCTTTCTTGTCGCGCAATCTGGCGATTTCATTTACAGGAGGACATCGAATGCAGGCAATCGGCCGCGGCGGTCAGACGATCACGAAGCCGGACTGCCCTGTGGACAGTTTCTCGTCTCTTCCAGCAAGTCTCTGAGCGAACGGATGGCGTCCCCCGCCCCGACGCTTGCCGCTTCCCGTATTTTCCGAACAAAGCCGCGCGGCTTGATCGCAAACGTCTCGACCTCCAGGTCGACGCCTTTCAGACGCCGAAGGAACCTGTTGTTGCGGTAGTAGAGGGCTCGGATGATCTCGTTCAGGATCAGGTGTCGGAGATCCGCCGCCCACACGACGTCCCGCTTGTCGATCGCCCGGGGCAGATCGTGAGTGAGCGCGTACTCCGCCCGATCCAGCCTTTCACGGACCAGCTTCTCCTTCTCCGGTCCACTGAACCACGCTGCGATCAAAGCCTGTAGTTCTCTGATCCGGCCGTCGGGGTCCCACAGTACAAGGAGGCGCTGGATCTCGCCGAGTTCATTTTCCGCCTTGGCATCGTCGAGACTGGCGGGCAGGGCG
>JAVHLO010000414.1:0-1690 GCA_031082105.1 Planctomycetota bacterium | reverse complement strand
CGTGAAGCTTCGCCTGCATGCGTCTCTTGTCATCGTCGAAGGACCACCATGCCACGAAAACATGGACCCCTTCGACCGAGAATCCCTCGGATCCCGCGAGGTCGGCGAATTTTCCGAAGGAGACGGCACTGAGATCATCCGCAAAATGTTCCAGTGCCTTCTTCCTCTGGGCTTCTGCGGGAATCTCTCCGGCGAAATAGACCCCGACGTCGACATCGGACCCGGGGTCGGCGTCGCCGAGTGCGGTGGATCCCCAGGCGAAGACCGAAGTGACGGTCTCGAAATTCCTGTAGATTTCCGCCGCCTGCCGCGCTATCCGGCGTCGCTTCTCCACTTCCGCGGCATGGGTGACGAGTTCAGGGTCCATCATCTTTGCTTCCAATGTGCGAGCTCAACCTATTGACCGGTCTTCGCGGCGGGCATACAGATCCAGAGGATGACATAGACGACCAGGCCGAACCCGCCCAGGAGCAGCGAGGAGAGAAACAGTGCGCGCCATAGCCACGAGGGGAGAGGCGTGTACTCGCCGAATCCGCCGCACACCCCGGCGATCTTCTTGTCCTTGGCCGATTTCCTCATCTCCCTCAGGTTCCTGAGCACTTCGGACGTTGTTCCTTCCTTAGGTGTCTCAGACATTTCGATTCTCCTTTCTGAATGTGTGCCGAGCGCGGCCGTTCCGTAAAGCCGCTGGTGCGGGACGCGCCTTGCCCGCCTTATTCACGAACGTTTGTAGCAAGGCACGGAGCCGCAGCGGAGTGCCGTCGACTGCCCACGGAAGACGCAACTCCGGCTGCGGCCTGCGTCGCTTACTACGAACTTGACAGCCTGTCACGCTCCTGCGGAGATGCGTGAATAGAGCGGGCCGGCGGACCGAGCCGGCGTCGGCCGGTCGCGGCGGGCGCCGGTTGCGCACGACCCCGCTGTTGGACGGCCATTCTCCGTACTTCTCGGCGTTCATTGTGGACTTTCGGGGCGCGGAACTACTTCCGAAGGCCCGACATACTGGAATGTGTATGAGCATTTGCCGCAAGTCACGTTGAACACCGGAGAATCCGCCGGCCGACCGTCTGTCGTCATGCCGTGGAAGGTGGCCACGGTCTCTGAAGCAGTCATGGAGACCGGAGAACCGCACTTCGGGCATATCGCAATATCTTCTTTCGTTTGTTCATCCCTTTTCCACGGCCGGAATCACCCGCAAAAGTGGGCGTAGCCCATCTTGTCAGGTGGATTCCCTTGTTGGCCAGATTCTCACGTTTCCACCCTCCAACTTGACGGAACAAAGCAGGACCGACACAGTCTGGAACGGTCAATATCCTTGAGTGCACATTTCCAATTCGGGTCTTTCAAGCTGATTGCTTCACCTGCTTGTTCTGCGCCGACACAGATGTAGAGCGACTCTCCCCAGACAAAGTAACAATCTTTCCAGCGGCACATGAGAATACCTTCGGCGTCCTCACAAGGGCTGACGTCCAGAGGGAATTGTTCGCCACCAGGGAGTCCGAATCCGGCATACAATCCGGGAATGTCCCGAGACCTTGCCCACGCCACCTCCTTGTCGTTTCGACCAGGATACTCCGTGACCTGAATCTCGTCGAAATTGTGGAGAGTACTCTCGACCTCTTTCAATCGTGCACCATTCGTCGTTAGTACGATAGAGGAAGGATTGAACCACTGGCGCATTCGTGACGCG
>JAVHLO010000413.1 GCA_031082105.1 Planctomycetota bacterium | reverse complement strand
TCCACGTTGTCGCAGGTTATGTGACAGTGAAGGACGGCGTCGAGAAGCGCGATCCCGTGACTGTCGCGGTGTACCGTCGCGACCTGAAGGACATGGACGAATACCTGACCGACATCGTGGCGTACAACAAGCAGCACGACCTTGTGCTGCTCAAGATGCGTGAAGGCGGGAAGTGCTTCCAGACCGCGCGGCTGGCCACCAGGAAGGACCTCTCCGAGGTCACGGTCTTCACGCCCGTCTACGCGGTCGGCTGCCCGCTCGGCCATTCGCCGCTCCCCTCGACCGGTGAGATCACCTGTCAGAACAAGGAGGTGGACGGCGAGCAGTACTGGATGATGAACGCGCCGACCATCTACGGCAACTCCGGCGGCGGGATATTCATCGTCGAAGGGCGCCGCTTCACCGGCGTGTCCGCGATGCTCTGCGTCTACCAGCAGTTCATCAACGTGCCGGTCACCCATCTCGGCGTGATGGTGCCCGCGGCGACCGTCTACGACTGGCTGGACACCGAGAACTTCCAGTTCGTCTACGATTCCCGCTACACGATGGACGGCTGCCTCATCGCCAGGTGGAAGGCGCTCTTGCGGTCGCTCATGATCCGCAGATCCGTCCCGGCCATGTACGACGTGCCGGTCAGGCTCGTGCTCGGCGAGTAGGCTGCCCATGCGACTCCCGGGTACAGATGAAGCTTGTAGACGTCTCAGGTTCTACCCCGCCCATGGCGGGGGTTCACATGTGGGTACAGTAGCCGCCGCCATGGGCGGCGTCGAAACCGGCGTTCGCGAAATCAGCCGCGATCCGCGCCTGCACCCGCGACTCCCCTGCCGCTTGACATTCTCCCGCCCGCAGTGTATATTATGCATCCATGCGTATGCGATCACTCAAAACGCTGTGCGCCGCGCTCGCCGTCTTCGCCCAAGCCGCCATCGCCACCCCCTTTGCCGCCGCGGAAGATCCCGCGCCCATCGGAACTGAGCGGTTCAACACGTACGCGCTCGATTTCCCGGGCCGGGCTTTCGAGGTCTTTCCGCAGGACATCAATGAGGATGGACTCGAAGACGTAGTCATCGTCTACTTCGACGACGAGAGTGAGACTCAGGGGCGGCTCCTCACCGTCTATTTCCAAGACAGGCAGAACGGGTTCCAGCCGGCCGCGCGCGCAAACCTGCCACTCGATCCGGCATCGTCCGCGGTCGTACTCGGCAACTTCGATGGCGCACATGGTGTGGATGTCGGGCTGATCACCGCCGAGGGCGTCATCTGCCACCCGTTCGTCGATACGCCCGGCGCAGCGGCCGACGGCGCCGGAAAGGACTCCACCCACCCAACCTCCACCGCGGGGCCGGCCGCGTTCTCGGCCGAGGCCCGGTCGATCATCGCGCACAAGTCGCTTCTCGACCTCCCGCAGCCGGACATCATCTTCGTGTGGATCGGGCCGGAGGACCTCGACAACAACGGCCTGCACGATATCGTGCTCCCCCGGACTGACGGCTACACCGTGTTCTTCCAGACGGAGCCGGGCGTGTTCGGCCGCACCTCTGAGATCGAAGTCCCGCAGCGGAACGAGGTGGTCGATTCGCCGTTCGAGGAGTACGTCTTCGAGCGAAAATTGCCGAGGCTCGTCGTGATCGATTTCAACGGCGACGGCAAGAAGGACCTTGTCCTTTCTTACGAAGATTCATTCGTCTGCCACCTGCAGGACGACAAGGGCGGGTTCCCTTCCGCACCGTCGGTGAAGTTTGCCAGCCGGTTCGTGACCGACGCGGAGAAGATGAACCGCATCGAGGCGTCGAACATCATCCTTGAAGATCTGAACATGGACGGCGTCCCCGAGATGATCGTGACGCGGACGAAGGGCGAGATCGGCGTATTCGAGAGCATCGCCACCGATATCTATGTGTTATACGGCCGCGCGGGCGCCCCGTACCCGCCCGTGCCGGACCAAATAGTCAAGATACGCGGCGTCAGCATATTCCCGCAGTTCGTCGACGTCGACAAGGATGGGGCGAAGGACGTCATCATCTCATGTTTCCGCACGGACCTCATCTCCGTGGGCGCGAGCGCGGCCATCGATTCGTTCACCTTCACATACTACATCTACCTCTTCGACAAGCAGAACGGCATCCTGACGGATGTCCCGGCCTACGACATCGCAGTCTCGATAAGCCGCGAGATGCTCGAGAAGGGCGGCCGGAGCCTGCCGCTCGTGTCGTTCAACAGCGACTTCGACAACGACGGCCGGCTGGACATGTTGACGACGACCGGCGACGGGGTAGTCTCCGTGCACCGCGGCAAGCGCGCCGTCGGCGCCTTCCACAGGAGCGAGGTCGGATTCGAGAAGGGCGAGTACCTGCGGATGACGTTCGAGCCCCCGAGATGGATCGACACGCTCGACTTGAACCACGATACGCGGTGCGATCTCCTGCTCCGGTACGGGTCGAGGGTGATCGTGCTGTTGTCAAAGTAGACTTGTTGTCATTCCCGCGTAAGCGGGAATCCAGAGATCCGGGAGCGCCGGCATCCTTGCCGGCCGTTCAAACGCCCCGGGAGAGTCCCCGGTATAATGTGAGAGGGAAGGCAAGCGGACGATTTTGGATTTTAGATTTTAGATTTTGGGTTGGCCGCAGCAATCTGAAATCCAAAATCAAAAATCCCAGGCTCGTTTTGCCTGCTGTTTCCAGAACGTTGGGGGTGTTGGTTCTTGGAGGTTTGTCTCATGAAGAGATGGTCGTGTCTAGCGGTGGCCGGCGTGCTTCTGGCGTTGATGGGCATTCCCCTCTGGGCCGCCGACAAGCCGCCCGTCGTCAACTGGCGGACTTCGTGGGAGGAGGGTCTGAAAGAGGCCCAGATGCGGAACGTGCCGATCTTCATCACGTTCCACAAGGATGGCTGACCCCCCTGTGGCTCGATGGAACAGGGTGTTCTGTCAAACAAGAAGTTCGGCGAGTTCATCAATGAGAACGCCATCCCGCTCTTCGCGCACTATGAGGAAAAGCACGGAACGGTTGAAACGGTCGATCCGAGGACGAAGGAGAAATCCACCCGCTGCAAGCTCTTCTCCAACCTCACCTGCGAACAACACAAGAAGATCTACCAGGACGCCGGCAACAAGTTCGAATTCTCCGGCGTGCCGACCTCTTTCGTCCTGAAGGCCGACGGGACCGAGTTCAAGAAGATCGGCGGCCCTTCGAACAACAAGGAGATCGAGGATGCCGTCAAGGCCGCACAGAAGGAGCTCGGCCAGGGCCTGCCGTACAGCAAGTACATGGGATTTGTGGCCAGTCTCCAGAAAGGCGACGCGCTGCTCGAGGGCGACAAGCCGGACTACCAGAAGGCGATCGCCGAGTACAACAAGGTCGCCTCGATGAAAGGCAAGATACCCGGCACGCTCACCGAAGAGGCCGAGAAGCGGCTCGAAAAGGTGAACGAACTGGGTCAGGCAAAGCTGACCGAGGCCAAGGACAAGATCGAATCGG
>JAVHLO010000412.1:960-3487 GCA_031082105.1 Planctomycetota bacterium | reverse complement strand
AGAATAGCCGATCTGCTGGTGTCCCGGAAGCGGGACGGCGCGGCCGCCCGAACGATACTCGGGGAGATCATCAAGTCGGCCGAAGGCACCAGGTTCGCGCAACTCGCGCAAGAGAGAATGAGTCGCATATTGTGAAGAATGCTGGAGAAACCATGAAGAATCGTGTCCTGCCTGAACTGGTCCTGTTGCTGGCCGTGGTTGCAGCGGCATTTGCAGGCGGATTCCGCCTCTGGGCGCAGGAACCGGGTGCCGCGCCGGACGCGACGCCGGAAGAGACCGCGGCCGATCCCGCACTGAATATCGTGGTCGGCAGTCCGGTTGAGTATCTCTCTGAACTGGAAAACCGGCTCGAGTCGGCGGGCGGCGACGTCGCAGCACGAGACAAGGTGACCGCGGAGATGCAGAGCAGGGCCGCGGCGGCCGTCGCCGATGTCGAAGCCGTACTCAAACGGCTCGAAGAGGCCGGAGTCGCCGACGGCAGGCTCGAGCTTGTCAAGAAGATCCGTCAGGTCGCCGCGGACGGTCTAATTGAGATCGAGCTGCGGGCGAAATGCGCACGGGACCTGGACGCCGCCAATGACCAGAAGGCCATCGCGCGCAAGCGGCGCATGGAGGCCGAGGACGAGGAGAAGGCGCTCGGCGTCGAACTCGTCGCCGTCGGCGGCCGGGAAGTCTCCAGTACCGAGGTTGAGGCCTCCAAGGCCTCGTGCGCTTCCTGCGAACAACTCTTGGCGAACCAGCAGGCGGAGATCCAGAAGCTCAAGGACGCCAGGACGACCGCGCGCAACATGGTGGCCGAGCTCGAGAAGCTTGTTGCCGAGGCAAAGGGGAGCGCCGAGGCGTCCGAATCGAAGCTGACCGAAGTCCGGAATTCGTCGCCCGGCACGGTCCAGGAGCACGAGGCACTCATCGCGCGCGACCTGGCGAAGGCGATCTTCGCGCTGGCCGATGCACGCGTCCGCCACGCGCGTATGTCGATCGACGTCGCGCAGCTTCGCGTCGAGGGCGCCGCGAACGCGCTCCAGGAGGCCGATATCCGGACCGCGATCGCCGGGAAGCGGTTCGATGCTCTCCAGAAGAGAAGAAGCGCCATCGAGCTGGCGGAAGAGGAGGCGCGCCTCAGGGCGGAAAAGGAAAGGCTTCAGGAACAGGAAAGACAGCTCGCGGAGCTTGCAAAGGCGGCGAAGACCGGATTGGAAAAGGACCGTGTCGACGAAGAACGACTCAACGCGGAGATCGAGAACCGGATTACCCAGACCGAGACTGAAGCGCTGAACCACCGCACCGACCGCTTGAGCTA
Source organism: Planctomycetota bacterium (assembly GCA_031082105.1). Lineage (GTDB taxonomy): Bacteria > Planctomycetota > MHYJ01 > JACQXL01 > JAVHLO01 > JAVHLO01. The sequence goes on along the minus strand of JAVHLO010000412.1, from coordinate 2,187 downwards.
CAACGAAGACGTCGTACAACCGCGGCTGGCGGCCATCGATGAAGAATCGAGAATCCTCGATGTCCACGGCATCTCTCCGAGTGAAGTCATAGAGAAGCGAAGGAAGCTTGGAGAGGAGATCTCGGGTCTTTCCGACAAGTCGAAAGAGCTTGCTGCGGCCCTCGTGAAGGCGCGCGCGCGGCTCGACGAGCTGAAGGGCAATCAGCAGAAGACGGCGGAGGTCATCGCGAAGCGGCTCGAGGACGCCAAGACGGCGCGGGAGAAGGCCACCACGCTTGCCGCCGAACTCAGCCCCGAAGACCGCGACGCCGCGCTCAAAGAATGGGAGACGTTCCTCACGAGACTCGCCGAGCTCCTGACCGCGCGCGGTGAACTCCTGGCCAAGGACATTCGGGGGCAGGAACAGCTCTGTACGCACATCGACGGATTCAAGCAGGACGTGGACGCGTTCGCGACCAGGCTCAAGGCCTGGATGAACTCACTCGGCCAGAGATCGGAGAGGATAACAACACGGATCGGCGGCCTGGAAATCCCGCTCAACCCCTGGGTGGTGACGGGCATCGCCCTGGCGCTGCTCGCGCTTGTCTTCGTGCTGTTGAACGTAGTCGGCGTGAGGGCGTGGGAACGCCTCCTCGCAACCGCAGGTGAGATCGACAAGGCGGCCATCAGAAAGTCCGTTCGCACCACGTCCGTCGTCTTCCTGCTGATCGCAGTGCCCGCCGTCGTCGTGAACCTCCTGCAGGTCCCCGAGAAGACCGTCTACGTCGTCAACAAGCTGTGCTTCATGCTCCTTATCGCACTGAGCCTGTATATCCTGGGCAAGTTCCTGCTTCGCCTGCTGTACAGGTTCAGCGTGAAACACGGTCAGCCCGGATCGCTCAGTGGCCCGCTTCAGGCGCTCGTGCGCATTGCGCTGATCATCATCGGCGTGCTCGTCGTGCTCGACACAATCGGGGTCTCGATCACGCCGCTGCTCACGACCCTCGGTATCGGCAGCGTGGCGGTCGCCCTCGCGCTCCAGGATACGCTTAGCAATTTCTTCGCGGGACTCTACGTCACCGCCGATAAGCCGATCCGGGTGGGCGACTACATCAAGCTGGACGAACAGACGGAAGGGTTTGTCACCTTGATCAGTTGGCGGTCCACGCGCATACTTACCCTGGCCAACAACGCCATTGTGATTCCGAACCAGAAACTGGCGCAGTCGGTCATCCTCAACTACTCGCT
>JAVHLO010000412.1:0-950 GCA_031082105.1 Planctomycetota bacterium | reverse complement strand
CGCCCAGGAGGAGGACTTCCGCGCCTACGCCGCGCAGCGCGAGGCCCTGCCGATGCCGATCCTCAGCGCGTGGAAGACGTGATGCTTGAAGAGATGGCCGCGGCGGTGAAGACCGTCCCGGGCCTGCTCTCGGAGCCTGCGCCCGTCGTGCGATTCATCCCGGGTTTCGGTGAGTACTCGCTCGATTTCACGATCGTCTGCAGGGTGCGCGAGTTTGTCGACCAGTATCCGGTCCAACATGAGGTGCGCAAGCGCATCTTTGCCAGGTTCCGGAAAGAAGGGATCGAGATCCCGTTCCCGGTCAGGACCGTGTACATGAAACAGAATGCCGAAGGCGACGTGAAGGTCGAGGTGCCCGGAAAGAAGAACGAGCATGTCATGGAACGGAAGGCGGACGATGTCCCGGGCCGGAAGGACTGAGCGGTCGGCGGCGCAATGTAGCACAGGCGTCCCGCCTGTACCCGTCGACGACGACTGGATTCCCGCTTTCGCGGGAATGACAGCATGGCAGGCAGGGAGGTGGAAGGTGGCACACGAGTTGCTAAGTGTTATGACAGAGGGTGCAGAACATCATTGAAAGGAGCGTGTCATGAAGAGACTTTCGGTCATGCTGGTTGCGGTTCTGGTTGGCCTGGCTGCACAACTACTTGTGGCAGAACCGGCAAGGAAGGAATGCGACGTTGCGCGTGTCGAGGATGCCCCAAAGTGCGCCAAGTGCGACCGTTTCCTTGACAAGGAAGACCTCAACGACGAGGGCAAGTGCAAGAAATGCGGCGAAAAGCCATTAACCGTAAAGGCTTGTGTCAAGGTCGGATATGTGTGCAAGGAAGATGGCGCGGAGTCGTTCGAGCCCGGCACGTGTCCAAAATGCAAGAATGAACTGTCCAGAATTACGGTCAAGTCCGAGATGCTCTACAAGTGCCAGGAGTGCGGTAGCATTGCCCCCAAGG
>JAVHLO010000411.1 GCA_031082105.1 Planctomycetota bacterium | reverse complement strand
GACAGATCATCATGCCGTATTTTCCTGGATTGAAACTCTTCTTCATCAGTCTCTTCGTTCTATTATTTAAAATTCAGCATAGCATTGGAGCTTTCCCATACTGTAGCTCTCTTGTTTTTAATCTGACGGTATGTCAGCCAAAACAACATACTCCTGTTTGCGAGGCTCAATGACCTCCACATCTATCGTCGAAACCCCTGTGGTTAATGGGCGCGCCGTATAAACTGCCGTAACGTCCAGTTCAGACGGACTCATGATCACCAGAAACCCCTTCAAGAATACGGGAAATGGCGGTGGGGTGCTTGTATCCCTTGGAACTGAGTCTCGGAAGACCTCGGCGATTTCTTCGCAGTCGACCTCAAAAGCATGGTTGGGTTTGAGGATTGCCCTTTCGAATGACGAAACCGGTCCGGACTTCTGCCATGGGAGTGCGAATGCCACTTTTTGGGCAAACACGATCGTGCCATCGTCTGTCCCCCTCGGCAATCCAGGATTGGGATTGTGCACGTTGATTGCCGTTGCATAAAGACCTCCAACCACCTGGGCGCCATTGGCTCCTGCCGGCACCGTCGAATCAGGGCAGATCCAGCGGGAGACATTTTCCGAACCTTCTCTAAACTCAATGCATGGTTTAGGCTCTTGCGACTGACCGCAGACAAACTTGACGGAATACCGGAACTTGGCGGGAATCTTAACCGTCGTTGGATTCGGCTGCTGCGACCATACATCAGGTGCAACAGCAACTAATAATATCAAGCCTACCAGACCGGATACGAATAGTTTTGCTCTCATGATACTTTTCCTCCTTCCGATCGGATAATAAACAGAATAGGCTAAACCCACTATATAGATAAAGAACGCTTAAAGAAGCGGGCGGGGTTGTTCTTGACCGCCCGATGTCAAGAATAAAGGTTTGACCGTATAGCTTTTCACCACGTGCAATGTCAGGGTGGACCACAAGTATTCGGCGACCCGCCTGTGACCGTCAGCAACGTGGTATATCCGGACTGCCCCCACCCACAGCTGCTGGACGGCGAGTATGCGATAATGCGCACACCCAATCCGCCGGTAACCGTGATTGAACCTCTTATGTCTCCATATTGTGCCGTGACCGGGCAGCCGTTCAATCTGGCCGACAGGATCTCGATCGAATGGGACACGGGCTGCAGGACTCCGGTGAATTCGAAAGTGCCACCGATTCCCGAAAAGTAACCCGAGATCTGCGAGTCGCTCGTCGTCAATATCGTCCCCGTGACACTGTTCTGACCGTTGACGTCATGGTCGACGAGCAATCCATTGTAGGAATCCTCCGGATCTAGAAACAGGGCGCCATCCGGACCGCAGGCGGTGATACGGACAGAGCGGTTCTGTCCGTTGCAATCTACGCCAGAGTAGGTGAACTGGATGTTGAGATAACCGTCGGTGCGCCGAACGAACTGTGAACTGGTCATCGGATAGGGACCACCGTTGCAAACCGTCACTGATGCATCGAGAAGTGCGGTGCCATTGAGAGTCCCGGAAAACGTGCCGACCTGGTCCGCGCCGGGGTTATTCGACACGAAGGTCCCCGTGATCTGGTCCTGGTCCTGGGCGATCTCGACTTTCACCGGCAAAGAACTAATGCCGTCGTAAAAGCCGCCCCAGGACACGAAGGTCCCAGTGAACCCATTAGGCGGTGGCGGAGGCGGCGGAGGCGGCGGAGGAGGTGGCGGGGGAGTCGACCCGCCGATGGCGAAGCAGTCGGAGGCGGTATCCTGATCGCCGTCGTAGGTCCACCCGGCATTGACACAGGTTTGCGAGGCCGTGCTGCTCTCGCTGACTTCGTAGGTGAAAGTCGCTTCCCCTGTGTTACTGGCGTTGGCCGAGGCTGGGGTGAGCGTCCCCTCCTGCGGGTTGTCGGAGAACGACACCGTGGGCTGCTCGTCCATGCCATCGCCGGCGAGCCGGACGCGGAAAGTGACGGGCGAGCCGCGCTGGATCGAGGTGAGGTCGGCCACATACATGCCACCCGCGAGATGGGTGAGTTCCGTCCGGTTGCGCACAGGACGGGTGAGCGTTTCGGCCGCATCGAAGGCGGCGAGCGCCTGGTTGGTCGCCTGCGCCGCCAGGCGCGCATGGGCCTCAAGATAGATGTTTGATCCGCCCGCAGGCACCGAAACCGTCACCCTGCGCGTTACCTCGCCCGTGCCCACCACCTCGTTGACGAGGGGAATGGGCGCGTCGGATCCCATCTCGTCCACCTCGAAGACCATCGGGATGTCGCGTCGCGGCGCCCCGTTCGCGAATACCACCCGCGCTTGCAGCTTCACGGTGTTGTGATCGCTGTAGCGCGCGAAGACGGGCGGGCCATCGAACAGATCGATCTCGACTTGCATGCACTGGTAGATCAGGGCCTGGCCGTCCGCGAGGCCCAGCATCGTGTTCATATCGAACGTCGTGGGCTCCAGCTCGAACAAACCGACGAGGCGCGCGATCTCGGCGACGCCTGTGAACGGCTCGGGATCGCTTCCCGTGCAAGTCTCGAGTATCCGCCGGGCATGCGTCGTTCCCACGTCTCTGGCCTCGTCGCGGGCAATGTCTATCTCCTGCGCGAGTGCATCCTCGCGGGCGAGCAGGGTGATCTGGGCGCGCCATGCAAACCAGTCGCCGACCGCGAACTCGAAGTACTCGACGGGGCCGTTCTGCGCGACCTGGAAGCCGGTAATGACTGAGGCGTACCAGGTCCTCAGCGCCTGATCGACCATCGCGTTGAAAAGCGTCTCATCAGCCCGCCCATCCGCTAGCATCAGCTGCGCGAGCGCGATCTGCTGCTCGGCTCGAGCTGCACGGCGTCGTAGATAGGCGCGATCGGCGAGCCGGCCAGGTCCGTGAGCGGTGACATCGAAATGTCTACGGGGTCGAGGAGTGCGCCCGGAGGGATTGTGAGCGTGATTTCGCCCACCGTGAGCACGCCTCCCGCCGGCCCGATGTTCTGCGTGACTGTCCTGGTGCGGTCGACCACCGGCAGCACACGGCCATCGAAGGGGACGGACAACGTCGCGCTGGCGACGATACCCCCGGGGTTGATCACCTCGAGAAGCAGGTCGCCGACGAGGCCGTATTCGGGAACGGTGAATTCGAATCCCGCGCCACGCGCGGCGTCAGGTATCACGGGTTGGCCCCCCAGCCGAACCCTGACATTCGCGGCACCAAATCCGTGGCCGGAAACCATGACACGCTCGGATCGCCTCGCCGGGTTTGGAGTGATCGATGTGATCTTAATGCCGTGGGCTGGCGGGTCCACCGCCTTTTTCGAATCTGAAACCGCGGCGCCGGCAGTTCCTGTTCCGTTATAGAACAGCCCACTCAATGCCACCAGGACAAGCAACCTCACGATGATGAATCTCATTTCCATAACACCCTCCTCACAGGGACTGCCACCTTTTTTTTAATGTGATGTCAGTTTTTTAGGGAAGAATCAGTTTCCCTTTATAAGGTATCTTCTGCTTTTATG
>JAVHLO010000410.1 GCA_031082105.1 Planctomycetota bacterium | reverse complement strand
GATCGGCAATACTACAATGTCGTCCAAAGGCCATTGTATGACCACAGAAGGCTGACTGTCAAATCAAGAAGTACCGTCTGCGACGCAGCAAATGCTCTGCCAGCACAGCGAGAGCGGACCCACGTGCGATAGGTCGCGCGACGGGGACGGGCCCGGCTCGTGAACGAGTGCAGGCCATTCAAGTCTTCAAAATACTACGCAGCCGCCCATACCACGGAAAGCACTTCCGCCTGCTCCAGTACCGTCTGCGTCGCCTTCTCTTGCTTGTCCGGCGGGTAGCCGTACTTGCGGAGGATTCGCTTGACGAGCACCCGAAGATGGGCTCGAACGTTCTCGCGCAGCGTCCAGTCGATCTTTACGTTGGTTCGAACCGTCGTAACCAACTCGCGGGCGATACTACGGAGCGTCTCATCGCCCAGCACCTTCACCGCACTGTCGTTCGTCTCCAGCGCGTCATAGAACGCAAGCTCATCTTCGGAAAGCCCAAGCTTCTCGCCGCGCGCGTCGGCCTCCCGCATGTCCCTGGCCAACGAGATCAGTTCCTCGATCACCTGCGCTGCCTCGACGGCCCGGTTCTGATACTTGCGGATCGTCTGTTCCAGCATCTCGGCGAACGAGCGCGCTTGGACGACATTCTTTCGCCGGCGACCGGCGAGCTCCCCCTTGAGCAGCTTGTTCAATAGCTCCACGGCAAGATTTCGCTGTGGCATGCCGCGCACCTCTGCCAGGAACTCGTCGGAAAGGATCGAAATGTCCGGTTTCGCGAGCCCCGCCGCAGCGAAGATGTCCACCACGCCCTCGGATGCTACGGCGCGGGAGATGATCTGCCGGACTGCATGGTCGAGATCCTCCTCGGGGCGAGCGTCGCCGAGTGCGCGTTTGGCGAGCACGGCCTGCACGGCCTGGAAGAAGGCCACATCATCGCGGATGCGCAGCGCATCAGCATGCGGGACCGCAAGCGCGAAGGACTGCGACAGTTCACGCACGGCGCGAATACAGCGGTCCTTGCCGTTCTCTTGACGGAGAATGTGCTCCTGCGCGGCAGGCAGCAGTCCCAGCCGGTCCTGCGGTCTGCCCGTCGTCCATGTCGCCCGGTCAAAACCGTGGAACAGGTTTGAACAGACCTCGTACTTTTCGAGCATGACCGCGACGGCCTCGTTCTGATCGAGCGCGGTACGTCCTGTGCCGCCGCTCTCGGTGTACGTTGCCAGCGCCGCCTTCAGCTCGTGTGCGAGCCCCAAGTAGTCTACGACGAGCCCGCCCGGCTTGTCGCGGAAGACGCGGTTCACGCGCGCGATCGCCTGCATCAGTCCGTGAGCGCGCATCGGCTTGTCCACGTACATCGTGTGCAGACTGGGCGCGTCGAAGCCGGTAAGCCACATGTCACGCACGAGCACGACCTTGAACGGGTCATTCGAGTCGCGGAACCGGTTGGCGAGGTTCTCTCGACGCGGCTTGTTGCGGATGTGGGGCTGCCAATCCGTCGGATCGGAGGCGGATCCGGTCATCACGACCTTGATCGCGCCGCGGTCGTCGTCCTCATGATGCCAGTCGGGGCGCAGACGCACCAGTTCGTGGTACAGTCCCACGCAGATGCGGCGGCTCATGCACACAATCATCACCTTGCCTTCGTCATGCGTCTGTCGCCACATCGCCTCGGCGCGCTTCTCAAAGTGGTCGACGATGTCCCTGGCAATGAGCTTCAGCCGTCTCTCGGTCCCCACAATCGCTTCAAGCTGTGCCCACCGGGTCTTGAGCTTCTCTTTGCGCTCGACTTCTTCCCCTTCCGTCGCTTCCTCGAAGTCAGGGTCAATCTTCGGTCGCTCGGCCTCGTCGAGCGCGAGCTTCGCCAAACGGCTTTCGTAGTAGATAGGTACCGTAGCCTTGTCCGCAACCGCCCGCTGGATATCGTAGACGCTTATGTAATCGCCGAACACTGCACGGGTGTTGGCGTCGGTCTTCTCGATGGGCGTGCCTGTGAATCCGATGAATGAGGCGTTCGGCAGCGCGTCGCGCATGTGCCGAGCGAAACCGTCGATGAAGTCGTACTGGCTCCGGTGCGCTTCGTCGGCGATCACCACGATGTTGCGCCTGTCTGAAAGGACGTCCATCTTTCCCAATTTCCCCTTTGAGGTATGGGGTTGCGGTGAAGAGAATTCTGGAAAGAACTTGTGGATCGTGGTGAAAACCACCCCGCCGGCCTCAACGCGCAGGAGTTCACGGAGGTGAGCGCGGCTCTCGGCCTGAACGGGCGGCTGGCGCAGGAGGTCCTTGCAGCGCGAGAAGGTGCCGAAGAGCTGGTCGTCGAGATCGTTGCGATCGGTGAGGATGACGAGCGTGGGGTTCTCCATCGCCGGCTCGCGGATTATGCGGCCCGCATAGAAGGCCATTGTGAGGCTCTTGCCCGAGCCCTGGGTATGCCAGACTACGCCGATACGCCGGTCGCCCGGTTGGCCGCCCGGCTTGAGACCTGCCTCGTAGCGTCCGTGTGTTTCCGCAGCATGACGATCTACGGTGCGGTGTAGCTCCGCGGCCCGGAGCGTCTCGGATACCGCGGCCTGCACCGCGTGGAACTGGTGGTAGCCGGCAATCTTCTTCTCGGCCCCACCGCGTCCGTCGTCTTCGAAGATGATGAAATCGCGCACGAGACCAAGGAACCGGTGGGGCGCAAAGACTCCCTCGATGACGACCTGCAGTTCGGGCAAGTGAGGACTTGCCAGGCGCTCGCCCGAGACCGTCCGCCAGGGCTTGAACCATTCGCGTCCTGCGCCGAGCGCGCCCACGCGCGCCTCTATCCCATCGGAGACCACGAGCGAGGCGTTGGCTGCGAAGAGGGACGAGACCTCGATCTGGTAGGTCTGCAACTGGTGAAAGGCGGACCAGATGGTCGCGTTCTCATCCGCGGCATTCTTGAGCTCGAGCACCGCGAGCGGCAGGCCGTTTATGAAGAGAACGATGTCGGGCCGGCGTGTGTGTCTGTCTTCGACGACGCTGAACTGATTGACGGCGAGCCAATCGTTGTTCGCGTCATCGTCAAAGTCGATCGCCCGTGCCTGCGCACCGCGAATCTCGCCGTCCGCGGTGCGATATTCGACCGTGACGCCATCAACGAGCAATCGGTGTATGGCACGGTTGCGCTGCACAAGATCCGCCCCTTCGGGCTGCGTCAGCTTTCGGAACGCGTCCTCCAGGGCCTCCGCGGGGAGGTCGGGATTGAGCCGCGCAAGCGCATCGCGGAGCCGCTGCTCCAGCACGACCTTGCCGTAGTCGCTACGCTCCGAGCCGGGCATGTCGGGAGCGATATCAGGCCCGCGCACGACCTTCCAGCCCAAGCTCTGGAGCCATGCGAGGGCGGCGGATTCGACTTCGGACTCGGCGAATCTCATGAGAACTCCAACACGCAGTAGCTGAACAACAAATTATGTGCAAGTCAAGCTACCGGTCAAGTGTCTTGGCCAGCCTAGTTGGTCCGCGTACTGGTGACTGGCGGGAAACA
>JAVHLO010000040.1 GCA_031082105.1 Planctomycetota bacterium | reverse complement strand
GGCATGGTTCGAATCCGGCGTCTTTGGAGCGTCAAAGCGGAGTGCAACGGAGCTTTGACTTTTCATTCAGAAGCGGCGCAAGCGAAGGTCAAAGCTGCGGCTTTGACGCTCCAAAGGTTGGAGCCCGGATTTGAACCATGCCGAATGACGCCCATTGTCCCCGGGATGAAAAACTCTCGGGAAAGTCGGAGAAAAATCTTGACTTCACCGCGCACATTGCTATAATGTTCCTTCCGAACGCGAGGCGCGCCTCGTTTTCATTTATAGCGCATTTCTCATTGCCGGACCCCGGCTGCATTGTTGTTGGAGGAGTGTCAATGTCGAGAGCGATATCTGCGTCTCATGGCAGGACTCTGTCAGGTCGTCTGTTCGGTCCGTTTGCGGTCGCAGTCCTTGCCCTTGCCCTTGCCGCGCCCGTGATGGCGTCGACGCCCTATAACGTCCAGATCACGGACGTGAAGGACACCCAGTTCGTGATCACGTGGAACACGACCGCGGCCGAGGCGGGGTCGATCAGGTACCGCCTCACGGCAGGTCCGGGTGCGTGGTCCGGCGCGGTAGCCCAGGACGGAGGTTGCGCAAACGGGACACACCGCGTGCAGATCGCCGCCGTGCTTGTCGCTAACACCGCCTATCAGATCGAGATCACCTCCGGCGGAACGGTCTATGACAACGGCGGCGCGTACTGGGGGCAGACGACTTCGACGCTTGCGGACGCCGTGGGACTGCCGGTCGACATGATCTCCGGCCACCTTCACGACGCCGGCGCGAACTACGACGGCGCCATCGTCTATCTGCGCATCAGAGACTCGGGGAACGGCGGAACGGCGGGTAATTCGCAGTGGAAAACCGTGCTATCGAACGGCGCAGACGCCGGTCAGAACTTCATCTTTGTCATCGGCGACGATTTGTCGACCTACTGGGATTTCAGGCAGACAAACCTCACTGCGTTCTTCCAATACAGCGCAGGCGACTTCGTCGATGTCTATGTCCAGGGCGGCACCAGAGGCCGCACCGCGGTGCAGACGTATACTATGACCACCGGCGCTGAGACTGCCTGGCCGCACGTCGGCGCGATTGACCTCAACGCGATCCTCCTCGACCACTTCACATTCGATGCCTTCGGCAACCAGTCTTCCGGCACGGCATTCTCGATCACCGTCAGGGGAAGAAACGGCGACAACACGGCAAACATCACCTACACCGGCGCGATCACATTGAGCGATTTCACCGGGTCGATCGCGCCCACGGCGTTCAACCTCGTCACCGGCGTCGGGACGAGCAACGTCACGATCACGACAGCAGGTTACTCCAACGACAGGATTTCATACTCGCATGTGGGCGACCCTTTCAACAACACAGGATTTTCCGACCCGTTCAACGTCGCCGGCCCGCTGAACCACTTCCATTTTGCGGCCATAGGGAGTCCGCAGCCGCCCACGCCCGGTCAGTTCGCGATAACCATTACGGGGCATGATGCGGGCGAAAGGACCAGAACAGACTACGTAGGCACGCCCGCGCTCACGGCCAACGGTGACGGCGGGGCGCATACGGTTACCCCGAATACTTCCCCGGCGTTCGTGGCCGGGGTCGGCGGCCCGTTCAACGTCGCGATTGGCCTGCCGGCGGACACCAATGTGATAATCACCGCAACTGACGCGGCAATCACGGGAAACAGCAATGCGTTCAACGTCCAGTTCACCGTCGCAACGTGGGACGGCAGCGCGGACACAAACTGGGCCAATCCCGCCAACTGGAACACCGACCCCAACTTCCCCAACAGCGCGGCCTATAACGTCACTATTCCCGCACTCATGCCAAACTACCCGGTCCTCGGGGCGGGCTATACGATCTACAACCTAACCGTGAACGCCGACGTGCCGGCTCCCTGCGAACTTGACCTGAACAACAACACATTGACGGTCTCCGGCGCGGCGACGATTGACGCCCTCGCCCAGGTCAACTTCGGCAACGCAAACGGCAAGATGGACGTTGCCGGCAACGTCACGAACAACGGCATACTCAACTTCCAGAACGGCGCGAACTCGGAGCTCGAGCTCGACGGCGCGCTCTCCGCGGTCGGCACGCTCCAGAACGGCGGCACGGTCGTGTTCGCATCGACCACTGGCGCACAGAACGTGCCCGCCGGCAACTACACCGGCGTCGAGATCGACAAGAACGGCCAGGTCGCAACCGCAACAGGTATCGTCAATGCAGCCGGCGGGCTGACCGTCACGAACGGGACCTTCAACCTCGGCGCAGGCCCGTTCACGCACGTCATCGCAGGAGCCGTCAACGTCGCCGCGACGGGCACGCTGACCGCGAACAACAACACGCTCCAGATCGGCGGCAATTTTGTCAGGACCGGCACGTTCAACCCGGATACCGGTACGGTCGTATTCAATGGCGGCGGTGCGCAGGCGGTTCCGGGCGGAACCTACAACCACTTCCAGATCAACAAGGGCGGTGGGGTCGCCACTGCTGGCGCGGCGCTGGACATTGCCGGCAACGTCACGATCACCACGGCCGGTGGTGCATCATTCGCTCCCGGTGCCTTTACCCACACTGTGGCTGGAACATGGGACGACAGCGCGTCGGCCGGCGGTTTCGCGCCTGGGGCAGGCACATTCACGTTCGATGCCGCGCCAGGCGGGGCAACCACCTATGCCATCACGATGAACGCGGCAAACAACTTCTGGCACGTCATTTTCAACGGCAACGCCAACGCCACTTTCCGTCCCGCGAGTATTCTTGACGTCAATGGCGACCTCACCGTCTCCGGCGGCACATTCGATCACTCGGCGGCTGGAAACGTCTATGTTCACGAGGTCGCCGGGAATTTCCTCAAGAACGGAGGCGTGCTCTCGATGCACGACGATGCGGGAGACCAGTTCGACATCGCCGGCAGTTTCACCGTGAACGCCGGCACAGTCAGCCTGCTTGGCGGAGGAGATATCCTTGTCGCGGGCGCGGTCAACATCTCCGCGGACAATACGTTCGTAGTCGCCGCCGCCGACGACAATGACTTCTTCATGGACGGCGGCGGGGCGCAGGCGCTCACTTTCACGGGCGCGAATAACACGTTCGGCTGGCTACAGATTGACCAGGCGGGAACGCAGGTAACCGCGGCGAGCAACGTGGCCGCGCGGATGTGCCTGGTCGGGGGTGGCGGGCAATATAGTCCCGGCGCTTTCACCACGACCGTCCTGGGCGATTTCAACGTCAATGCCGGCTGCACGCTCTTCATGAACAACGCGGCGAGCACGCTGACCGTCGGCAACTTTTCCTTCGTCAACAACGCAATCTCCACGATCTCCAACGGCACGATCAACTGCAGCGGGACGTTCGAGGACAATACGGACGGCTCCGTGCCGGACTACTTCCGTATGACCGGCGGCACGCTTAACCTCAACGGGGCCGGTGCCCAGACGCTCACTATCGGCACCGGCGCGGGCGCGAACAACAGCCGCTTCTATAACCTGACGCTCGGCGCGGGCAACCGCACGGTGGGCGTCACCGCGGTGGGCGGCGACCTTACGGTGCTGAACAACCTCACGCTCGGAAACCAAGTGATTCTCGACGTGAATACGAACGCGGCGACAGTCGGCGGCACGTTCCAGACGAACGCTGGCGGCTCAAACAGGCCGACCATCACGAGCACCGGCGCGGGCGCAACGTTCGGCGTCGGCGGGACCGGCATCATGGATGTCGACGGGCTCATAATGAACTGCACCAACTTCGCCAACGGCCTCCAGGTGACGGCGAACACAGTCACGATGACGCAGCTCGATAACGTGCAGTTCACAAATCACCCGGGCGGCGGCGGGCGGTTCCTCGACCTCAACGCCTTCACGACCGGCCTGGCGGGCGGCAACTTCTCGTTCTGGAGCTGCGAGTTCGGGGCGATCGCGGCCGGCGACAACGTGGTGACCGGCGCTGCGGGGGCCGCGACGGTTATTAATTTCATCAACTACTCCGGCGCGGGCGCCGGTGACGCGGAGGAAATCGAAGGCGCGAACGTGACGATCAACTGGCTAATACTTAACAACTGGGAAGGCGACGTGTCCGCCCTGTGGAACGTGGCCGGAAACTGGAGCCAGAACGCAGTGCCGACAGCGGCGCACGTCGCGCGCATCGGCTTCGCGCCGAACAACAACCCGCCGTTCGGTTGGCCGACCGTCAACGTCGGCGGGCCTACGACCGTCGGAACGCTGCAGATCGACACCGCGGGCCAGTTGAACCTGGGGATCGCCGGAAACGAACTCATCGTCAACGGCGACGTCCAGAACGCAGGCACGGTCAACTTCCAGAACGGCGAACTCACAGTGAACGGCGCATGCACGAACACCGGCACGTTTGCCTGGGGCGTCGGCGATGCGGGCCTGCTCAGCCTGAGAGGCGCCTTTACGGCGGGGACCGTCACGGCAAACGGCGGAACCGTCGCCTTCGAGAGCACAACCGCCAACCAGACTGTGCCGGCCACGGTGACCTACTTCAACCTGGAGATCGCGAACGGCCTGGGTCGCACCGCGAGCACCGCGGGCACGTTCACCGTCGCAAACAACTTCGAGATGGACGATGCCTGCGCCGGAACGTTCAACGTCCTGGCCGGCCACACGATGAACGTCACCGGGAACGCGCTCGTCGAGGGCGGGACATTCGACCTTGACGGTAATCTGAACGTCGGCGGCAACCTGACGGTCCAGAACGGCGTCCTGCCGAACGCGTTTTTTGTCTGCGATAACGCCAGCCAGCTCACGGTCACGGGCAGTATGACACTGGCTGCAGGCACCTTCACGTGCAACAACGGGTCCGTGACGATTGGCGGCACGTCGACGCTGAACTCCGTACCGGCCTTCTGGAACCTGACGCTGGGCCCGGGTGCTGTCGTCACTGCGAACGCGAACATCGTGGATGTCAACGGTAACATGACGCTGAACGGCAGCCTCACATTGAGCGGCGCCGCGGCGCTCGACCTCGAGGGCAGCCTCGCGCTCAACGGCACGCTCGCGCTCAACGGCGCCGGGCTTGGTCATGACATCGCCGGCGCGCTCACGAATGCCGGCACGCTGTCGATCGCCAATAACGACAAGCTGACCCTCTCCGGCGGCGCGGTCGCACACACGAACACGGGCACGATAAACCTCGGTTCGGGCGAACTCGAGATCACGAACACGTTCACCAACAACGGCACGATCAACTTCCAGACCGCCGGCGTGCTTGACGCGAATGCCGCGTTCACGAACGGCGCAACGGGCACGCTCAACTTCGGCTCGGCAGGCGGCAACACCGGCACGTTCGAGATCGGCGCCGGCTTCACCCAGAGCGGCACGATCAACGAAGGCGTCGGTAGCCTCTTCAACTTCAACGGCGCAACGGCCGTGAACATGCCGGGTGACGGGTTCGTGGACCTCAGCGTCACGGGCGGCGCAACGGTCTCCATCAACTCCGGCACGGCCACCACGTTCGCGGACGATGTGCTCGTCAATGCCGGCTCCACGCTGCGGTTTCTCACCGGGACATTCGCGGTTGCCGGTGACCTCGACGTCGACCAGGGCACGCTGACGGTCAACTCGACCGCCAGCACGCTCACCGTGACCGGCCGCCTGCGGATGGGCAACACTGCCGCCAGCACCCTCAACATCGGCGACCAGGCGGACGTCACGGTCGGTAACGGGACGAGCCTGCTCAACAACAGCATCCTCAACCTCGGCGGGAGTTCCGGCAGCCTTACGAATACCGGTCCGCTAGGCCCGGGCGTGGCATTCAACGCCGCAGCCGGGACCGCCAACATCACCGACAACGGCACGCTCTACATGGGGAACAACACGATCGCCAACATACTGGTCCTGAACACCGCGGGGAACCCGACGATCACCAGCACGAACCCCGGCACGGATCGGTTCGAGTTCAACATCTCCGCCGGCGGAACGGTCAACGTGGACGCCTTGAACTTCGGTTCCGCGACGGCCCCGGGGTTCAACATCGCCGCCAACGCGACGCTCACCGACCTTGACAACGCCAATTTCGCGAACGCCTTCAACACCGGCCCCAATGGGACCCACCTGACCCTGCTCCGGAACGAGGGTGGCGCGGTGACCTTCTACTCCATGGGTTGCTCGTTCGACGCCAGCTATGGCCCGACCGGGTTCGTGCTCACGGGCAACAATGCCGGCGTCGGCCTGGTGACCGTGTACGTGCTCGGCGCGACCGGCGCGGGTGTGGGCACGGCGACTTCGGAGACCGGCCCGATCGACTTCCTGTGGACGGCAGCGGCCACGACTCAGTCCCAGGCGACGGGCAACTGGACGGCGGGCGGCACGTGGACTGCCGGAGTGCCTTCCAATATCCTCAATGCCCAGGTCTTGAACACGCACACCGTGACGGTCGACGCGGCCGGCCAGCAGGTCGTTGACCTGACCGTCAATGTGGGCGGTACGCTGACGGTGGGCGCAGGGAACACCCTTACGGTGTTCGGGAGCATGGACAACAACGGAACCGTGAACGTCGATGGAACGCTGACCGTCAACGGCAACCTGACCGGTGAAGGAGTATGGAACCTGAACGCCGGCGGGGCGCTCACGATCCAGGGCGATACGACCGTGGAGGCCCTGGCCACGATGACCATCAACGCGACCGGCACTCTCACATTCCAGGGCGACTTCACCAACAACGGCACTGTGGTGAACAACAACGATTTCACGTTCACCGGCAGCCAGTCGGTGAACGTCAACTTCGGCGCCAACTGCACGCTCGGCGACGACCTGATCGTGAACATGGGGGCCGGCGGAGCGGCAGTGACGCTTGTGGGCAGCAACGTGGTCGTGGGTGACGACGTGACGGTGACCAACGGCATTCTCGATCTCGGCGGGCTGAACATGACGCTGAACAGCAATGGCGCGGTGCTGACCGTGGCGGCGGGCGGGACGCTGCGCCTCAACGGAAACTCGGTGCTCGGCATCGCCAATGCCGGGCTCGGGACGCTCACAGTCAATGGCACGCTCTACGCCAGGGCTACCGGGACCCCGACGATCACCAGCGCCAACCCGAACACCAGCACCACGGAGACTCCCAGTGCTGGGGCCATCTACATAGCCGTCGGGCTCAATGGCATCGTCGACGTGAACGGTCTGATATACCAGTCTGTGAACGCCGCGGGCGTGGATGTGCAAGCTGCGGCCACGCTCACCAACTTCGACAATGTCGCATTGGCCTGTTTCGAGAACAACGGCGTATTGGCCGTTTCCGGGGGCCCTCTCAACGGCGATCCAGCACCGGCGCCGGCGACAAACAAGGGGCTGCATTTCACCAACGGCGCGACAATGAACGACATAGCGTTGACAGGCTGGTCCTTCGACGGCAGCCTTGACATCAACGTGCACAACCAGGACAATGATGTTCCCACGTTCGACCTGTGGTCGGGCACGCGCGCCGGCGAGGCGTATGACTGGGACAACGGTGATGTGCTCTGGGGCGCACAGGCGGCCGGCGCAGGCGGTGGAGCGGGGGGCGGCGGGAGCAGCGGCGGCGGCGGGATCTGCCTCGTCGGGTCGAGCTCACAAATGACTCAGACCATTCCGACGGTTGCTGCTGCGATGCTGTTGCTCGCCCTGCTGTCGGTCGTCGGTGTCCGGAGAAGAAGGAGAGAATAGCTCCTGGACTAAGACACGGTAGACGTGGTATGATAAAGCGCCCCTGTCTCCACCATTGCGTGGAGACAGGGGCGTTTCTTTCCTCTGTCGAGGAAGGCGCAGTGGCCGCGCTATGCTCGAACCTCGAGCCTGGCGGTTCATGACATTGGAATTCAGGGATCAGTGCCGCGACCGTGAGCGAGCGGTAGACGACAGCCTACCCAGCCCCCGGGTGACAGGCCCGAAGGGCCGGCAGACGATGGCCATGGCCCTCAGGGAGTTGGAAAGACTCGGAGATGGCATCAGGCCCGTTTCGGCGGGTCCGGCGAGATCTTTCTCGCGCTTGAGTTGACATCCTGCGTTGAGTACGATATAATTATAGTCAGACAGAGGCGCAAAAACGGGCAAGAGAGAGGGCCGGCGGGACGGTTGGCGGGAAGGACGGACTGCGAGTTTCTAACTGGCTCTTGCCGGAGTAGTGGGGTATGAAAACTGTCAATGCCGCCCGCCGACGCGCGTGGTACTGGACACGGATGGTCCTTGTCTGCCTGTGCGTCTTTCTATTGCCCGTACAAATGGTCCTGGCGGACCAGGTATCCGCGGACAGGGCCGAGGTTGTCGCAAGAGGTCATCTCAAAAAAGGCGACAAGCCGCTGGGCGCGAACATCTCCAAGAATGTCAAGGGAGTGAAGACGTTCACAGACGACCGCGGCGCGGCAATATACTATGTCGTCAGCCTTCAGCCGGAAGGGTACGTGATCCTGGCCGCGGACGACTGGATCGAGCCGATCATTGCCTTCTCTTCCGTCGGCGAATATGACCCGTCACCGGGGAACCCGCTGTGGGTGCTGCTGAACAGGGACATGAAGCAGCGGGTCGACACGGTTCGCCTCGCGCAGACGCAGTCCGGCGCGATGTGCGCCGATTCCGCGAAGGCGAAAGAGAAATGGACCGCGCTCAACATATGCGGAGACGGCGAGCCATTGGCCGGCGGCATCGCCGGCGTATCCGACGTGCGGGTCGCGCCGCTCATTCAGAGCCGCTGGAGCCAGTCCACCGCCTCCGGCCAGCCATGCTACAACTACTACACGCCGAACGGCTACGTGTGCGGCTGCGTGGCCACCGCGATGGCGCAGTTGATGCGGTACTACCAGTATCCCGTCCAGCCGACCGCCCTCGGTCCGTACACTATCTACATAGCCGGAGTAGAGGATACCCGCAGCCTGAGGGGCGGCGACGGCGTCGGCGGCCCTTACGATTGGGCGAACATGCCGCTGATCCCGTCCGCCGGCGTGAACGAGACACAGCGCCAGGCCATCGGCGCGCTCTGCTTCGACGCCGGGGTCGCCGCGCACATGCAATACAACGCGGGCGGGTCCGCGGCCTACATGAGCGACGCGTCCACTGCCCTCATGAACACGTTCGGCTACGGCAATTCCGTTCGCGGCGCAAACTACTCGCCGGGAATCTCAACGGCGGTCCTCCAGAATATGATAAACACGAACCTGGACGGCGGACTTCCGGTTCTCCTTGGAATATACAACTACAGCGAAAACATCGGTCATGCGATCGTCTGCGACGGATACGGGATAGACGCGGCGACATGGTACCACCATCTCAACCTCGGCTGGGCCGGTTCGTCGGACGCATGGTACAACCTGCCGACAGTCGACTGCGGGTACAACTTCAACAGTGTCGGTGATTGCCTCTACAACATACGCACCGCCGGCGCCGGCGAGGTCGTGAGCGGACGCATCACGGACATGAACGGGAATCCGGTATCGGGCGCGACCGTCACCGCAACAAGGTCCGGCGGGGGAGTCTATGTGGCAAACACGACCGCCGCGGGCATCTACGCCCTCGTTGGCGTCCCGCCGAATTCAACCTACACCGTGAGCCCGAGCAAGGGAGGATTCATTTTCGTCGATCAGATCGCCAATACCACCACCTCGATCAGCGGCGGAACCACATGCGGCAACAAGTGGGGTGTCAATTTCGTCGGCGCCAGCGCAGGCGCATTGCTGACGCAGTCCGGCGGTTCCACGAACGTGGTCGAAGGCGGCGCGACGGATTCGTACACGGTGGTTCTGATCACGCAGCCGACGGCGGATGTGATAATCACCGTCACCCCAAACGCCGAGGTTACGGTAAATCCGACCACCTTGACATTCACCAATGCCAACTGGAACGTCGCCCAGACGGTGACCGTCACGGCCGTGAACGACGGCGACCTGGAATGGGACCACACGGGGTCTGTGGGGCATACCGCGGTAAGCGCTGACCCGGTCTACAACGGTGTTGTCATCAACTCGGTGACCGTATACATCACCGACGATGAGGCCGGAGGCGTCCTGACGGCGGAGATCACGGCCGGCACCGGAGGCCAGTTATGGGGGAATGGAGCCAACAACCCCGAGGACCCCTTCAACACATACTATCACGACAGCCGCTCGCAGACGGTCATCCTGGCGTCCGAGCTGACGGCTGCGGGAATGACCCCGAACGCCAGCATCGTGCAGCTCCGGCTCCGCTGCTACCAGGTGCACGGCAGGCCGAACCTCAAGAGCTTCAGAATCCGGCTGCAGCACACGGCGAGCGCCACGTCGACCGCGCTCGTCTCCGCCGGCTGGACGGAGGTTTTCGGCCCGACGGATGTTGTGACCACTGCGGGCCAATGGATGTTCTTCATGTTCTCCACGCCGTTCGTCTGGAACGGTGGAGACAATATCTATGTCGACTTGACCCGTGACGACACCGCGTGGGCGAACAACGGCGGCATGTACGTGAGGACGGGGCTCACCAACCGGACCTTCGCGGGCCGTGCGGACTCGGCTTCGGCGTGGCCGTTCAACACCGGGTTGGCAACGGAGCAGCAGAACAGCATCCCGGAGATCAAGTTCGATTTCCTGGAGGACACGACACCGGAAATAGCGGTTGTCGAGATCGTGTCCGGAGTCGGCGGAGGGATCTGGGGCAACGACTCCACCAACGCGGAGGACCCGTTCAACACGGAGCATCATGACAGCCGGTCGCAGACGGTGATCCTGGCGTCCGAGCTGAGGGATCTGGGGCTAAACCCCGGCGCACAGATCGCGCAGCTTCAGCTACGCTGCTCGCAGGTGCACGGCCGGCCGAACCTGGCCAACTTCAGGATTCGCATGCGGCACACCACGGATCTCGCGTCGACTTCGTTCATCACGTCCGGCTGGACGCTGGTATACGGCCCCACCGCTTGCGTCACCACGGCGGGCGATTGGTTCCTGTTCACGTTCAGCGCGCCGTTCATCTGGAACGGGGCGAACAACATCTACGTCGAGCTGAGCAGGGATGATTCCGCGTGGGCCACCGGCGGCGGCATGTTCGTACGCACCGGCCTGCCGAACCGGACTTTTGCAGGCTACTCGGACTCGATATCCTCCTGGCCCTTTGACACGGGCCTGCTGACCGAGCAGCAGAACGCGATGCCCGAGATGAAGCTGGGCTACGTGGTGGTCGGGGGGTCGGGGCTTCAGACTGCGGAGCTTACCCCCGGGACCGCCGGCGGAATATGGGGCAACGGCGCAAGCAACCCCGAGGACCCGTTCAATACCAACTACCACGACAGCCGTTCGCAGACGCTCGTCAAGGCGTCTGAGCTGACTGCCGCCGGCATGAGCGCGGGCGCAAGTATCATGCAGCTCCAGTTCCGCTGCTACCAGCTTCATGGCCGGCCGAACCTGGCCAACTTCAGGATACGTCTGCAGCATACGGGGGCTACAACATCGACTGCGTTCGTCACTTCCGGGTGGTCGGATGTCTTCGGACCTACCGATGTCGTCACCGTGGCCGGGCAATGGATCACGTTCAATCTCAGCGCGCCCTTCACCTGGAACGGTACGGGCAACATCTACGTCGACCTGACCAGGGACGACTCCGCATGGGCGGCCAACGGCGGAATGTACGTGCGGACCGGGCTGACGAACCGCACGTTCGCAGGCTACTCGCAATCAGCCTCCGCATGGCCGTTCGACACCGGGCTCCAGACCGAACAGCAGAATACGATACCTGAGATGCGGTTCAAGTACATCAACGCGGTAGTCCAGTATCCATTGACCTGGAACGTCAACCCGCCGGGTTGCGGGACGGTCACCCGCGGACCGGTCGGCAGCAACCCCGGCGCTACATCGGCGACCGGGACTTCCGACTACGACAGCGGGACCACAGTGGCCGTGAGCGCGAATCCGGCGGCCGAGTACCAGTTCGCATCGTGGACCGGCCCGGTTACGATCGGCCCGCTGCAATCCACTGTGGCCATGGATTCGGCCAAGAGCATCACGGCCAACTTCGCGCTGGTGCAATACGCGCTGAACTGGAGCGTTAGTCCAGGCGGCGGCGGAACGGTTACTCGCAACCCGCTCGGTACGAATGCCGTCTCGCCGTCTGCAAGCGGCTCGTCGAACTACGATTCCGGTACGGTCGTCACTGTGACCGCGAACCCGGCGACCGGTTACACGTTCGTATCCTGGACCGGACCGGTGGCGAACCCCGGCGACCAGGCGACCACGGTGACCATGGGCGCGGCCAGAACGATCACGGCGAATTTCGCGCTGATCCCCTACGAGCTCACGTGGAACGTGAACCCGGGCGGGACCGGAACGGTTCTGCGCAGTCTGCTCGGCACTAACCTCGTCAGCCCGTCGGCGAACGGGTCCGCGGACTACGACTACGGTACGGTCTTGACCGTAACCGCAAGCCCGGCCGCGGGCTACCAGTTCTCTTCGTGGGCCGGTCCGGTGGCGAACCCGGCTGCGCAGGAAACAACCGTCACAGTCGACGCCGACAAGAGCATCACGGCGAACTTCGTGCTGATACCTTACGCGCTGACATGGGGAGTGAACCTGGTCGGCTCGGGCACGGTATCGCGCAACCCGCTCGGGACGAACGGGGTCAGCCCTTCGACCAGCGGAACCTCGGACTATGACAACGGAACGGTGGTAACCGTGACGGCCAACGCGAACGCCGGGTACGCGTTCGCATCGTGGACCGGCCCGGTGGCGAACCCGGCGGCGCAGTCGACGACCGTCAATATGACCCAGGCCAGGAACATCACGGCCAACTTCAGCGATACGGCGCCGCCGCAGATCGAGATCACCGGGCCGACGAGTGAAGTCCTGTACTTCACGACGCAGTCGACGGTCAACCTCGCCGGCACGGCGAGCGACAATCAAGCGGTGACCAACGTGACGTGGCAGAACACCGCCACGGGCGCGAACGGTGCGGCGGTTGGGACCACGTCGTGGACGATCGCCGGCATCGCGCTTATCCCCGGATTGAACTTGATCCAGGTGGGTGCGTGGGACGCGGCCGGGTTGTCCGGCACGGACGCCATCCAGGTGGTCCGGGCGGCGGACGTCCATTGGCCGCTCAACGAAAACGCCGGCGGGATCGCCACGGACGTCGTTTCCGGGCGCGTGGGCACGCTGGTCGGGGCGGCATGGTTGGCGCCCGGCTCGCCAGGCGGCGGGTCATGTCTCCAGTTCGACGGCGGTGACTGCGTGACGACCAACTACGGTCCCGCGTGGTCCACCGCGAATTCGTTCACCGCGTGGGCGTGGGTTCGGACGGTGGGTGCGGCGCCGCAGACCGTCTTCGGGTTCAGCACGGCCGGAAGCGGCGCGATGTGGTTGCGGATCACTGCGGTGGGCAGGCCCGAGTTCGTGATAAGGGATGACGCCGGGACGGAGATCGTTGCGTTGGCGGCGACCGCGGTGAATGACGGCGCCTGGCACCACGTCGCGTGCAGGCGAAGGACGGACGCGCACATGATAGACATCTTCATCGACGGCCAACTGCCGTGCGTGTCGGTTGCGGACACGACCGCTGTGCCGATCAACGCCGGGCCGCAGAAGACGCTCGTGATAGGCGCGGTCAACTCCGTTGGCCCGGTCGAGCCGTTCACCGGCGATATCGACGCCGTGCGGATCTATCCGGGCGCACTGACCGACCAGCAGATAGCCAACGCTGCTGCGGGCGTCGTGAATGTCAATATCAACCTGGCAATCGGCTGGAACCTGATCAGCCTGCCGGTCGAGCCGCTGACCCCGTACCTTGCCGAAGATCTGGCGCAACTGATCAACGCGCAGGGCGGTGCGTGCACGCAGGTGATGAAGTGGAACCCGGGCTGGCTGGTGCATCCCGTCCCGTCCGGGACGAACAATTTCGCGATCGAGGTGGGTTATGGGTACTTCGTGCGGTGCACGGCGCCCTCGACGCTGACGCTGCAGGGGTTGTCGATCCTGAACGTGACCATCCAGGCCAACGCCGGCTGGACGCTCGTGGGCGTGCCGCTCGCCGGCTACACGGCGGAGCAGCTTGGCCAGGAGATCAACACCGATACCGGCGCGGGGAACTGCACACAGATAATGAAATGGAACCCCGGCTGGCTCGTCCATCCCGTCCCGTCAGGGGTGAACAACTTCAACATCGATCCGGGGTGCGGGTATTTCGTGAAGACTACTGTGGGAGGACCCGTCACGCTGCCGTGACACGGATTGGCTGTACCCCGGATCGTAACTGCGCTGGGTCGCGGGGCGTCGGCGTTGTCATTCCCGCGCAAGCGGGAATCCAGGGGTCTGTCCGCGCGCGATAGCGACCGCCGTCATTCCCGCGGAAGCGTGAATCCGGAATTCGTGACCGCGTTGCGCGGCGCACGAAGCGTCGCGAATTCCCCCTTGCGAAAGGGGGACGAAAGGGGTTGTCCTTTCGAATCCTCAGGCGCCTTGGGACTCCGGAACAACCCCCTGAATCCCCCTTTGCTAAGGGGGACTTGACGCGACAACCC
>JAVHLO010000409.1 GCA_031082105.1 Planctomycetota bacterium | reverse complement strand
GTCGTTGAGAGGCGTGGACGAGGTCAAGTGGATTTATCCGTCATCATTCATACATTCAAAGATCGTTCATCCTCCCATTTAGCCGTTCGAACACGCGCAACATGACCTACCGAGCTTCGCCGCGTGGTCCTGTCCGTGAACCGGTCCAATCATGCCTTCTGTCGCAGACCCGCCGGTTGCCTGCATTCCGCGACCGCGCCGGGCGCTCAGCCGTTCCCGTGTAGACGCGGGCTGAGCCTGTTGCGCCACGCTTGACCCCATTGTCGGCGGCGGGCATTGCACACCCAATCCGCCGGGCGCCTTCGCATCCCGATTGAACGCCATCCCCGTGGCGCAGCGGCGCGGTTTTCTGGCTGGTTTTATGTCTGCAAGGAGGTGCCCCATGTTGCGCATGAAAGACCGGCGCGGCTTCACGCTGATCGAGCTCCTGGTGGTGGTCGCCATCATTGGCGTGCTGGCCGCTCTGCTCCTGCCGGCCATCCGGGCCGCGCTCAAGGAGGCGAAAAAAAAGGACTGCATGAACAACCTGAAACAGATCGGCCTGTATCTCCACCTGTACGTCAGCAAGTTCGGCGGGGATTCCGCCTATCCGCCGACAAACGCGACGCCGAACTTCCTGAACTACCTGCGCCAGATGCCGAACACGACCGGCTCGGTCGCCGCCGGCCAGAACGGCGTCTTCGTCTGCAAGCTCGTAGGCACGATGCCCGGAGCATCAGCGCTGGATTTCAGGTTCCCCGCGTCGTCCCGGGTCGTCAACGAGACGAACCTGCCTAGCTGGCCGCTGGCGTGCGACAGGGCGACCAACCACGATGCGAACGGCCAGGACGACATCAACGTCCTCCTCCTGGACGGCAGCGTCCAGAAGGTGACGCCGGGTCAACTGCTCTGGACAAGCTGCGTCGGTACGGCCGCGTCCGCGTGGATGCAGGAGTAGCCAAGGCCGACGGAAACGGTGCGATCGACAAGGGGCAGGCCCACGCGCCCCTCGCCGCGCGCCCCTCTCCCCCCGACGGCAGGGGGGAGAGGGCGAGGGCGGGGGTGAACGGGCGAGGGGGTGAGCGGGTGAATGGGTGAACGGATGATGGGAGCGAGCGGGCGAGGGGAGCGAGCGGGCGAGGGGAGCGGCTGGCGCGTGCGTGGTTCGAGAGACCGAGGTCATGTCGCGAGTCCCCCTTAGCAAAGGGGGATTCAGGGGGTTGTTTGTATGCGACGACCTAAGGTCAAAGCTGCGGCTCTGATGTTCCAGGAGTCTGCACCGGCCAGACGTGCTTCCGCGCGCGCGTGAGGTCCATGACGGCGCCGACAAAACTGCGGACCACCTGGCGTCCGCTCGGCCTGCAGCGCCAGTACGCGCGGAAGGCCGCAAGCCGGTCCGCACGCGTCAGCCCCGCCGGCAGCGATGCGTTCAACTGCGCCAGGTTCGTTACCCGCATATCGTTGCTGACGCGCCGGACGATCCTCACGCGGTCGATGTCAAGCACGCTGAATACGGTCTCGCCCCCCTCGCGTTCGCCGACGAGCACGTTGTTCGCCTTTAGATCGCCGTGATACACTCCGCGCTCGTGGACCCGTCCCACGAACCGGGCAAGATCGCGCGCGAACCTGCGTCTGTCTTTCACGGGCGCAAGCGGATTTGCCGGAAACCGCTCGCGCACGAACCGGTCGAGCGGCACCGTTCCGGCCTCACGCTGCGATATGACGAGGCTCGAATTCGTGGCGTTTCTGCCCGGCGGCTCTTCGACCAGTGCGTAGGCCTCCGGCGCCGGCACGCCGGCCAGCCTCAGCGCGTGCGAGTTTCGCCAGGACCTGCGCGACCGCGACATCCCGAGCGCGCGCCCCAGATTGTGAAGGAACCCCTGGTGGAGTTCCTCCTTCACGATGTAGTCCCGAGCCATCAGCGCGGCATCGGTTGACACGATGGAGATTCGCCGCGTGGGATGGTCCTTGACTAGCGACGATCTCGCGTTTTCGACCTGCCAGGTGTGAGCCTTGACTATTTCGACGACCGCATCGTACGGAAATTCCGCCCGTCTGAAGATCCGCCAGTCGGGTGTCTGGTCCATTCGATAGGCGGAGCTGGCCTGCAATGACCTTGCGGCGCGGCTCGTGATGTGCCGCACACGCAAACGATCGGCGGTCTCACACACGTCGCGGATCAGGCTGCGCGCGTCGAACCGCGTCACGGCGGCGTATTCGCGCAGAAACCCGATCCCGGCGCGCCAGGAACCCACATGACGGATGGAATGGTACATCTGCGCGAGCGAATCGACGATCCGCCCGCGGCGAAGCGAGGTGAAACTGCCGCGATGCACATCCAGCAGGAATGTCTCCGGCGCCGCACCGGGCATCGAGCGGACCAGCACATTCCCGGTGTGCAGGTCCTTGTGGTAGTAGTCGGCCTTATGCACGTTGTCGACCAGCACTGCGACCGCCCGCAGCACGGCCCTGAGTTCCGGGCCGAGCGCGACGTCGGAGCCGGACACGAGTTCTCTGAGCGTCACCGCGTTCCGCACCTGGTCGGTGAACAGGTAGCAGTCAACCGGACAGCCCCACCTTCGGGTCTCGAGCAGCGCGAGCGGTTGGGGTACTTTCACCTCCCTGGCCGCGAGACTCCTCAGCGTAAACCACTCGCGATACGCCTTGGACGAGAAGAGGAACGCCTTGGCCCGTTCGAGGAAGGAGTTCATCTTGAACCGTTTGACGAAGAGGTGCTTGTCGGGGTTAAGGTTGATCGACATGATCGTCCTTGCGTCGTTGTCCTTCAGGATGGTCGCGCCGCTCATCGAATCGAAGGCGCCCTCGCGGCCGAGCAGCGACTCTCTCACCACGCCCGCGAATGGCGTGGCGCAGACCCAGATGTGAGGGGGCCGTTCTATGACCTGGATTTGATCTCGCATACGCGCCTGTATAAATCGAGCGTCCTGGATACGTTCGCGTCCAGTGAGTAGTTCATGGCCGTCTGCCTGGCCGCGGTCCCGATACGCGCGCGTGTCTCGGCGTCCCGGAGCAGCTCGACCAGGTGCGCGAGCTCGGGCGAGCTTGTCGGGTCCTGCGCCACCAGGGAGTCCACGCCGTGCGATAGTATCTCCGCGGCGCCGCTGGTCGAACTCACGATGCAGGGCAGCCCGGACGCCATGGCTTCGAGGACCACGGAACCAAACGGCTCGTACAGTGTCGGCAGAATGAAGACGTCGGCGGCCGCGTAGAACTCCTCGATATTCTCGCGCCTGCCGAGAAACATGACGCGCCCGTCGAGATGAAGCCTGTGCACGAGCTTGCGGTGCTTGGCGCGGTCGCCGTGCCCGACAATGAAGAACTTCAATGGCATGTTCGGCGCGCAGAGGGCTGCGGCCTCGAGCGCGAACCGAAGCCCCTTTCGCTCGAACCCGGAACCCGCGAAGAGCAGCACCGTCTCATCGGACCGGACGCCGAACTTCTCGCGAACGCGCGAACCGGCCGCCCGGTTCGCGGGCGTGAATCGCTCGAGGTCCACGCCG
>JAVHLO010000408.1 GCA_031082105.1 Planctomycetota bacterium | reverse complement strand
CTGGTGACTCGTCAGAGACACACGGATTCAAGCCCGACGCGCTCATGCTCAAGATCAGACACACGCAGGCCGGCTGCAAGCCGTTCGCCGATCCCAAAGACGTCTGCCTCGAGACCGCACACTGGCAGGTGGAACTGACCGAGCTGGACATTCCGGCCGCGAAGACGAAGATCTCGTTCGCCGAGCGCGACAAGCTTGGTACGGAGATCGGGAAGCGCAAGGGCACCAAGCACACGTCGCCGGACGGCCTCTCCGACCGCCAGGTCGTCATCGACGTCGACCCGCGCGCGCCCTGGCAGTCTCTCGAGACGGTTGTGCTTGCGACATGCCGGGGCATGATGTGGAACCTCGTCCTCTGCTGCGGTGAGGAAGCCGCGCCGATGCCCTTGCCAAATGACAAGGGCATCTTCGCGCGGACAGGAAACCGTGAGAGGAATTTCGGGCCTGCGTTCCACTTCGTTCTTGTCCGTGATGAAGAATCCGGCCGAACCGTGACGCAGGCGGGCGGACTGCTGTTCGACGACCCCGCGCTTCTTGCCGATGCGGTCGCCGGCGCCTGTGCGCAGGTGAAGGAGAAACGCGTCTCGCTCGATTCCGTCCGCTGGGAAGACAAGGGTAAGAACACCACCGCCGCGGATAGGAAAGTCACCTGGTCGGGCAAGGTTCACACGAAAAGCGACTGCGACCCCGACGTCGCATTCATCGATGTGATGGGGCTCATCAAGGCCTGCGCGAGCGCCGGTTGTCAGGTCCCCGAACTTGCGGCCCATCAGCAGACCGACCCGCAGGGCTCCGGTGTGTTGTGGGCGAAGAGGCCCGTCCCCGCGGGCGAGATCACGAAGACGCTCCCGCAGGACCTTTCGCCGATGCTCGTCATGGTCCCCGTCGACGATCGCGGCAGGCCCCTGCCGGAGATCCCCGGGCTTGACCGATTCGGTGGAAAGGAAGAGATCGACGACCTCTTCCCCGCCGAAGAGGATCCCATCATCGAAGAATTGCCCGACCACGTGGAGACCCCGGACGACGACTCGAGCCTGAACGACAAGGAAGACCTCGACCTCATTGGAGGCGAAGGTGTATACGACAGCATGGGCATCGGCTCCGGCAAGGGTGAACGCTTCGGCGGCAGGCTCGGTGGACGACGAGTGCTGGACCTGAAAGGCGGGGCCAGAGGCGAATGCGCCGAGGCGGTCGTCGCGGGACTTACATGGCTCGCAAAACACCAGGGCCCGGACGGCTGCTGGGACAGCGACGGGTTCAGCGCAGCGTGCAAGGATTCGAAGTGCAGCGGGCCCGGCCATCCCGGCCATGATGTCGGCGTCACGGGGCTCGCGCTGCTCGCATTCCTCAGCGCGGGGCACACTCATTTGTCCAGGGGAGTCGTGGGCGGAGTGAAGTGCAGCGACGTGGTCAAGAACGGCATCCTATGGCTGCAGAGGAACCAGGACGCCTCAGGTCGGTTCTGCCCCGAGACCGGGGTCAAGCACGTGCTTGACCACGCGATCGCGACCCTTGCGATGTGCGAGATATACGGCATGACCAAGAGTCCGCTCATGGAAAAATCCGCCGCCAAGGGCATCGAATACCTCATAAAGGCCCGGACGCAAGGGCGCGCGTGGCGGTACGAGTTCCAGTCGGGCGACAACGACATGTGCGTGACCGGCTGGTGTGTCATGGCGCTCAAATCTGCCCACCGCGCGGGGATCGATGTGGGGCAATCGAACTTCGAAGAAGCGCTGAAGTTCCTCGGCGAGGTGACGGATGAAACGACGTGTCTCGTCGGCTACAAGACCCGCGGCGACGCGACCACGTCCGTTGCCCGGGCCGGCATCAACGACAAGTACAAGAGCCACCCGACCATGACGGCCATGGGGATGCTTGTGCGGATGTTCATCGAGATCGACGCGAAGAGCAAGACCCTCGCGACCCAGGCGAAGGCGCTGGCGGCCGACCTGCCCGAGCGCGGGAAGGACGGGCTTGCGACGGACTACCATTACTGGTTCCTTGGCACGTTCGCCCTGGCCACGTACGCGGAGATGGATGGGAAGGGCGGCGAGGCGCGTGAGCGGTGGAAACTGTGGAGCGAGATCGTGAAGAAGGCGGCCATCGAGCGCCAGAAGAAGGGCGACGCCGGCTGTGGAGCGGGCAGTTGGGACGCGGACGACCGGTGGGGCTACGAGGGCGGGCGCGTCTACGCCACTGCGCTGGGCACGCTGACGCTCGACCTCTGCAGGCGGTTCGAGAAGTAGGCGCAATAGCGATCAATGCCGCGGATCGTCGCCTTGCTACAAACGGGTCGGACGGCGCATGTTCGTAGTAAGCTACGCAGCCGCAGCGGAGTAGCGTAGAGTGGCTGAGGGCGCTCCGAACGGCACTCCGCTGCGACTCCGTGCCTTGCTACAAACTGACCGAACGGCGCCGACGGCAACGGGATAAGCAACTTCTGAGTGGCCGCCGCCGGCCGGGACTATGCGACCCCTTCAGGGTCGGTATTGTGGTCTTGTGTTTGCTCCGTGGGTTGAAACCCACGGCTATCCAAGGCGCTCCCCTTCGGGGAGACTATCGTAGAGAAGCGTGATTGTCCAGAGGGGGCGTACACGGCTCGGCAGGGGCGGCGCCTTTTCCAACTTGTCCAGGGGCAGAGGCTGGAAGCCCGCGCTACACCACCGGCTCAGCGGGGCCTCGTCCTCCCCAAAATCGGGCCGGCACCTGGAGCTGCCTCTCACGCAGTGACCACCTTGTTTCTTCCGGCTCTCTTGGCCTCGTACAGCGCAGCGTCCGCCTGCCGAACCAGCTCGTTCACGGCAGCCGCATTTTCGCCGAGAGCCGCGACTCCCAGGCTGATTGTGATCTTCTGCGCAGTCCCCCCTTCCTTCTGCGAGAACGCATGATTCTCGACGGTCTCCCGAAGCCGTTCCGCCATGGCGGTCGCCGCAGACTTGCCAGTCTCGGGCAGGACGATGACGAACTCTTCGCCCCCATAGCGGGCCGCAACGTCAATCGAGCGGATGCTGCCCAGGATGAGGCGCCCTACCGATCGCAGTACGGTGTCGCCTTCCACGTGGCCTTGTGAGTCGTTGAACCGCTTGAAGTGATCCACGTCCGCCATGATCAGTGAGAGAGGGTGCTTGAACCTCGCAGCCCGCGCAACTTCCTTGTTCAGAAACTCGTAGAGGAACCCATGATTGTAGAGACCCGTCAGCGCGTCCGTGGTCGCCATGCGAACTGCAGTCCGGTAGCCCTGTTTCAGTTTCTCATGGAAATCCCTCTTGCGCAACAATGACCGTACCCGCGCCTTGACTTCTTCGGCGTTGATCGGCTTTATCAGGTAATCATCGGCGCCGGATTCAATGCCATGCAACTTGTCCTTGAGCTCGGACAAGGCAGTCACCATGATAATCGGCATCTCCGCTTCGGACTTTCTGCGACGCAGCTCCCGGCACGTGTCAAACCCGTTCATGCCCGGCAACAGAATATCCAGTATCATCAATTGAGGCTGCACGGTCTCCG
>JAVHLO010000407.1 GCA_031082105.1 Planctomycetota bacterium | reverse complement strand
ATTCCCGCTTTTCCGCCATGGCGGATCCCGCTCAGAGCGGGACGCGGGAATGACAATTATGACGTGTCCTGTTTGACCCTCTTGCGTCCCCGCGAGCCAGCGAAAGAACAATGTCACAGCAAGGCGAATCCGGATTTTCCGCACGCGACGAGGATGTGCGTCTGGCGAAGCAGCTCGTCGACAAGAGCATCATCCCGGCCTGGAAGGTGAACGAGTGCCTGGAGATGCAGGACCAGATGCTGCGCCAGAACGTCTTCGAGCGGCTCGGCAGGCTCCTCACGAAGAAGGGCTACATCACCGCGGACCAGCTCGACAAGGCGATGGCGAGCCTCTGCGGCCCGCCTCAAGACCCTGCCACGCCGGTTCACATCAGCTCCGAGGCGCCCACGCTGGTGCAGGAATCGGGTTCGGCGCAGGCGGATCATCCGTCCGAGACCACGAGGCTCACGTCCGCGGCCCGGCGCGCACCGTGCGCGCCGACCCCGCAGGAGCTCGCCCATGCCGTCGGTCAGTTCTCCCGCTACACGATTCTCAAGGAGGTCGGCAGGGGCGGAATGGGCGTCGTCTACAAGGCATGGGACCCGGACCTGCACAGGATCGTCGCATTGAAACAGATAGTATCGCTGCTGGGCGACTCGAACCCCGAGGCTGTAGCAAGGTTCGTGCGCGAGGCGCAGAACACGGCGAAGCTCCGGCATCCCAATATCATTGAGATCTTCGACATCGGAGTCCACAGCGACAAGCACTTCTTCACGATGAACTTCGTTGAGGGGACTGACCTCCGGAGGCTCCTCGATGGCGCCGCGCCGCACCACCCCCTGAACGGTCAGAACCTCACGCTCCGCAGAAAGGTGGAGATTCTCCACCAGATCTGCACCGCGCTCGACCATGCGCATGTGCAAGGGATCGTGCACCGCGACCTGAAGCCGTCGAACATCATCGTTACCGCCGACGGTCAGGCGGTCGTAACCGATTTCGGGCTGGCCAAGGACGTGAGGGCCCAGGACCAGTCGCGCCTGACCGCCTCGGGCAGGCTGCTTGGCACGCCGACGTACATGTCCCCCGAGCAGGCCCGCGGCCAGATTGCGGACATCGGCCCGGCATCGGACATCTACTCGCTCGGCGTGTTGATGTACGAGATGCTGACAGGCCGGGCCCCGTTCGAGAGCGAAGACGTCGTGGAACTCCTGCGCAACATCGCCGAAAAGGACCCGCCGGCGCCCGGCGCCGTCGCTGAGAAACTGCACCGCGACCTCGAGACGATCTGTGTGAAGGCGATGGAGAAGGACCGGCAGCGGCGCTATCGCGACGCCGCCTCGTTCGCGAACGATCTCAAGTCCTTCCTCGACGGCGAACCGATCAAGGCCCGGCCCGTCACCCTCTTCCATCGTCTCCTTCGAAAAGCAAGACAGAACCTCGCGGCGACGTTCGCGGTCGTAGTCGCGCTGATCGCCGTCGCGGCCGTTGTCGTCGCCACGCGTGTCCGCTCCGCCGCCATCGACCGCGACTTCGCGCAGCTCATGACTGAAGGGCGCGCCGCGGAGGACAAGCAGGAATACGAGTCAGCGCTCGCCCTCTACACCCGGGCGGCCGCGCTGAAGAAGCGGACCGGCGCGGAAGTGGCCGCGGACCGGTGCATGGCGGCCATCGCACAGAGGAACAAGGACCTCGAGGCCCGCCAGGGCAAGACTCTCGAAGAGCTGGCCGCAATGGAGGCATTGGAGCAGGAGCGCAAGGAGCGCGACGCATGCCGTGCCGAGGCGCGCGTCTGGTTCGAGCGCGGTAGAGCCCTCTCCAGGTTCGACCCGGCAAGCACGCAGGCGATCGAAGAATTTTCAAAGGCCATCGCCATCGACCCGACCTATGCCGAGGCCTTCTACGAGCGGGGCAACTGCCACTGGAGCAAGCAGGACTTCGACAGCGCGATCAAGGATTTCACCAGCGCGATCGAGCACGAACCGATGTTCACCTCCGCCTACCGGGACCGCGCGCTCGTCTACCTCTCAAAGGGCGACAACAAGAAGGCCCTCGAGGAATTCCGCAAGATCATCGAACTCGACCCGGACTCCGATGCGGGCCGTTTCGCTAAGGGGAACGTCTTTCTGAGCCAGAAGCAGTACCAGTCCGCGATATCGGCATACACCGAGGCCCTCACTCTGAACCCGCGCCTGCACTGGGCATACAACAATCGAGGGGCCGCTTACGCGGACATGCGCGAGTTCGACTCCGCGCTGGCGGACTACAACGAGGCGATCAAGATCTGCGGCACATGCGCCGAGTCGTTCTACAACCGCGGAAACGCGTATCGACAGACGAACCAGCTTGACGCCGCGCTTGCGGACTACGACGAGGCGCTGAAGCTCAACCCGGCCATGCCCGGCGCGCTGTACAACCGCGGCACGCTGCTCGCCCAGCTCGCCCAGTATGATCGCGCCATCAAGGACCTCGACATCGTCCTCGCATCGAAGCCGGACTGGGCCGAGGCCTACTACGTGCGCGGTATCGCGCACAAGAGCCTCGGCCGGCACACGGCCGCACTCGCGGATTTGAACGCCGCGTTGAAGCTCGACCCGCGGCTCACCGATGCGTACGGGTGGCGCGGCGACACGTACGCTGCGCAGGGCGACATCGACAAGGCGCTGGCAGACTATGACAAGGCGATCTCCATGGGCGCCCGCCGCGCGGAGACATACCGGCACCGGTCCGATGTGCGCAAGAAGAAGGGCGACCTCAACGGCGCCATGGCGGACCTGAACGAGGCGATCAAGCTCGATCCGAAGGATCCGGACGCCTACCGTGACCGGGGCGTCATGAAGCGCCAGGCCGGCGACATCGAAGGAGCGCTCGCCGACCTGGGCGAGGCGCTCAGGCTGAACCCCCGGTCCGCAGAGACCTACTACGACCGCGGCCTCGTACGGATGATGAGAGGCGACATTGACGCTGCCCTGCGCGACTTCGATGAGGCCGTGCGCCTGCGGCCGGATTTCGGCGAGGCCTACGCCGAGCGGGGAATGATACGCTGGAGGAAGGGAGATGTCAAGGGCGCACTCGCCGACTTCGACATGGCGATCCAACAGAACCCGCGGCATCCGCAGGCGTACAACTCCCGGGGCGTTCTTCGCATGGAAAGCCGCGACCTCGAGGGGGCGCTGGCGGATTTCGACGAAGTGATTAGACTCCTCCCGACTCATCCGGAGGCCCACCTGAACCGCGGCAACGTCCTCTTTCGAACGGGCAATTTCGACGAGGCGCTCAAGAGCTTCGACAAAGCGTGCGAGGTCGCGCCGAAGTTCCACGCGGCGTTCGCGAGCCGTGGACACGCGCGCGTTCAGAGGGGCGACTTCGCCGGCGCGCTCGAGGATTTCAACAAGGCGCTCGAACTGGCCCCGCCAAACTGGCAGGGGCGAAGACAGATTGAACAGGCGCGCGAAGACATGAGGATGCGGCTGGGAAAGTAGCGTTTTTTCAATGGCCGCCCGGCAGGTCTCTCAGATTGACCGTGGCGCGTGAACCCGC
>JAVHLO010000406.1 GCA_031082105.1 Planctomycetota bacterium | reverse complement strand
CTCTGCTCCCGGGGGTGTGGGGCTAGTCCCCTCTCCCCCGGGAGCAGAGTGCCGCACTTGCGGCACTTGCCCTTGTCCAGGCAATTCTCCAGTATTTTGAAGCCGACCCGCTTTATCGCGGCGGCCTTGCACTTCGGGCAATACGTGTTGTTCGCGTCGTGCGGAGCAACGTTCGAGAGGTAGACGAACTTGATCCCCTCTTCGAGGGCGATCTTGTGCGCCTGCTCCATCGTCTTCACAGGAGTCCGGATCAGGTTGCTCAACTGGTACTCGGGCACAAAGCGGGAGAAATGCAGGGGGACGTTCTCTCCCAGCGTTTTCTTGTGCCACTTGCATTGTTCGCGGATAATGTTCATGTCGTCGTTGTAGGTCGGGACGATGAGGGTGACCACCTCCAGCCACTTCCTCTGCTCCTTGATGATCTCCATGGCCTTGAGGATCGGCGCGAAATCGGTCACCCCGATGACTTTGTCATAGAACTTCGTGTCGAACCCTTTCAGGCCGACGCAGAAGCCGTCGATGACCTTGCAGAGGTCCTTCAACGGTTCGGGGTTGACATAGCCCGCGGTGGCCATGACGGTTCTGACGCCCCTGGACTTGGCGAAGGTTGCGACGTCCAGGACGTAGTCCGCGAACACGATGGGTTCCGTATAGGTGAAGCAGATCGTGTTGCATTCCTTCTCTTTGGCCGCCTTGAGCACCTCATCCTTCGGCATGTCGAGGCACTTGACGTCCTGCGGTTTCTCCATGGAATACTGCCAGTTCTGACAGTACTGGCACCTGAGGTTGCATCCCGCGGTGCCGAGCGCCAGCGCGTTCGTGCCGGTCAAGAAATGGTTGAGCGGCGTCTTTTCCAATGCATCAATGTTTATGATGCACGGATTTCCGAAAGCATGCGAGAGGAGCCTCCCCTCGACGTTGGAGCGGGTCCGTCAGTGTCAGGTCTCGCCTGTCGAGAGCTTGCAGTGGAGCGGACAGAGGTGGCACTGGGTCTTCTTCTCCGGGAGTTTCTCGTAGTACTTGGCCTCGACGGAGAACTTGCTCTTGAAAGAGGGGTCGGCCGCGAACGCGGCCTGTTCGTACTCGAAGAACACGCGCACGGCGGCCGGCAGGGCGGCGACGCCGAGGCCGTAGCTTCCCAGTCTTTTCAGGAATTCGCGACGGTCCATACCAGATCCGAACAAACTGGTGGAATTTCACGCGATCATGCCGTCACCCGGTGAACGCACGGTTCACTATGGCTTCTTGCTCCCTCAAGTCGGCCTGTCGGTCGGCGTAGTCGCATCCAGGTCGACCTGGCTCGCCTGGCGGTAGCTCTCGAGGTTCTTCAGCCGGTCTTCGAGGATGGGAACTATGACCGGGCTCAGGAAATACCTGGCCGTCGACTTTTCGGCGACCTCGGGGTCGCGTTCCTTCGTCAGGCTCTTGAGCTCCTCGTGCAGGTCTTCGGCGCGGTCCTTGACCTTCAATTCCGTTGCGAGCCTGTCCTTGTCGAGCTCGAACTTCTTGTCATCCATCGTTCTGATCTCGTCCAGGAGTTTGTAGACCCGTTCACGTTCCGCGGTCTTTTCCGCCTCGGAGAGCTCCGTTCCGTGGCCCTTCTTGATCTTGTCGAACTGCCGTTCGAGGATCATCTCGCGCTGCTTCTGGAAGACCTTGTCGGGCATCTCGCGGATGCCGCGCAGGATTTTCATCGCGATGTCATTGCCGTCGCTCTGACCGACGAGCACGGGGTTCTTCTGGTTCTTGGGAGGGGTCAGGCACGGCTTAAAGGTCGAAATGACATCCTTCTGAGCGTCCGTCAGGAGGGCGCAGACCTTCTTGGCGTAGCCTTCATACTCCTCATCCATCTTCACGCGCAGCTCTTTGAGGCGATCGTTGAGCCGGCTGGCCTTGCCCTCGATATCCTGCGGGACGTTCGGTCCCTTGGCGAGCAGGTTGGCCTTGAGCTCTGCGAAGGCCCGCTCGGTATCGGTGAGTAGCGACTGGAGCTTCGCGTATTCCGAGTCCTTGCGGGTCTGGACTTCCCCGCTGATCGCGATGAGCTTCTTGAGCTGGTCCTCGGACAGGTTGAGGCCGTTGACGAAATTGACGAGGTTGATCTCTTCGCGGAGCTGCTCGATCGCCTTCGTTCGCTCGTCGGTCTGTGTTTGGGGGGCCTGCGCGCCAAGCGGCGCGGCAAAGACGAGAAGGGCGGTCGCAAGGCTCGTTGCGACGAGAACGATTCTGGTGGAAGCCATGGTCCATCTCTCCAAAACGAGCATGAATCAAGTCAGCGGGGGGCTACTTCGTTTCGCCGCCCTCGGGAGGAGTAGTGGGCGGTTTGATGGTCCCGGCTGCCTCGTCGAGCGATATCTGTTTGACGATGCTGAGGTCGTCGGCGTTGATCTTGTAGAGGCTGCTGCCCCTGAGCACGTACAGGTTCGAGCCGATGGCGCACATGGTGCCGCCGCCGCCCATCATTGCGCCGAGCCTGCCGCCGCGCTCGCCGCCTCCCGGCGGCTGCTGGCCGACGGCGGTGGAGTTATCGAACAGGAAGACCGCCGCGGCAAGCGCCAGCACGGCCAGGAGTGTCACACAACACAACAGGTCTCTTCGCTGCATAGTCAGCCTCCGAAAAACGCAGCCAACGAGCGGGAAAACCTCTCCGCCGGCGCGGGCCGGTCTGAAAGAGATACATTTTTTTCATGCTTCGCGTTTGATGGCGGAATCGTCAGGAAGCGAACCCACGGTTCGCTACTGGGTCGACTTCTTCCCTCAGCCGGGCCGTTCGGTCGGGGTGGTCTTCTCGAGGTCGACCTGACCTTCCTGCTTGAAGCTCTCGAGGTTCTTCAGCCTGTCTTCGAGTATCGGGAGCATCTGCGGCTTCGTGAAGTACTTGGCCATGGCGCGCTCTTCGCGCTCCGGGTCGCGATCGGCAGCCAGCTTGTCGAGTTCCTGGCGAAGCTCGTGCACTCGATCCTTGACCTCGAACTCCGCTGCGAGCTCGGACTTTTCGAGCTCGAACTCCTCAGCGCTCATGGCTCGAACGCGTTCGACGATCTTGAAGAGCCTGTCGCGCTCCGCGGCCTTCTCCTCGGCCGTAAGGTCGCTGCCGCCCTTTTTGGCTTTTTCGAACTGCCCCTTGAGGAAGCCTTCCTTCTTGTCGGCCAGTTTCTTGTCCGGCAGTTCACGTAGACGGCGGAGGAGATTCACCGCGCCGTCCTTCTCCGCTCCCTGGCCCACGAGCACGGGGTTCTTCTGGCTCTTGGGCGGGAGGAGGCACGGTTTGAACTCGGCGATGACGGCCTTCTGGGCGTCGGTGAGTATCTTGCAGACCCTGCTTGCGTACCCTTCGAATTCAGTCACCTGCTTCTCTTGGAGCTCCTTGAGCCGGTCGTTGAGCGATGCGGCGTTGTGCGCGACGTCCTCCGGTACGTGAGTGCCCTTGGACAGCAGGTTCACACGCAGGTCCGAGAATGCGGCAACCGTGTCCTCGGCCAGCTTCTGATACCGTTCCTTGGCCGAGTCGCGCCTGGCCTGGA
>JAVHLO010000405.1 GCA_031082105.1 Planctomycetota bacterium | reverse complement strand
CTTGGCACCGAGTTCGGGGCCCTTGCCCACCGCGATAGCGAGTGGAAGGCGGTCTATGCAAAGGCAGGAACTGGCGGCGCAATTGCGATGTACACGGACGGTGAGGTGAACATGATGAACGGCAGCGTCGGCATCGGGACGACGAGTCCGACCGCGCAACTCCACCTCTGGAGTGACGATCCCACGCAGGTCAACGACGACATCATCATAAACGAGAACAACAACTGGGCGAACAGCGAATACCACAAGATAGCATTCAAGAATTCCACGGTGACCACGGTGGGCAGGATTGGTGTCGGGTTCCCGGCAGCGGGAAGCGTGGCCAGGTTTGTCGTCAGTGACCTGTACAATGCGGGCAATCAGACGGTGGACCACTTTGTCGTGCAGGCCGACAGCAATGTGGGGATAGGCACAGCGAGTCCCTCTGCCCGGCTGGACATTCTCGGTTCGCCCGGCAAAGTGACGCTGTCGACGGCGGCCGGCGCAGCTCCTGCCGCGGGCACAGTCCTCGGTCAGCTTGCGGCCCGAAATTCCAGCTACGCCGCGGACAGCGCGTACATCAATGCGGTTACAGAGTCCACGTGGTCGGGGGGCGACTACCCGACCGCGCTTGCGTTTCTCACAACGGCGGACGGCGCTGCTGCCCCCACGGAGCGGATGAGAATCATGAATTCCGGCAACGTCGGCATCGGGACCACGAGCCCGGGCAACAAGCTCGTTGTTGACGTGGGTGCGAATGATGTCATGAAGATTACGAGGGATAATACCGTATCAATCACCCACATCGCGAAGTTGTTGTTCGCCAACCGGTATGGGGGAGGGGAAAATGTTCTGGCCAGGATTGGCATCGCGGATGGTCTCGGAAACAAGGGCTTGTTGATCTTCGAGGTCAAGGAAAATACTACTTTCCCCGATAGCACGACCGTGGAAAAAATGCGTATCCAGTATGACGGCAACGTCGGCATTGGCACGAACGCACCTGGGACCAGACTCGAAGTGTACTCAGACAATACAGGACCGACAACTGCAATCTATGGCCGCAAGAACGGCACCGGTCAGCCGTTGTATGGGGTCAGCGGTTTCATATCCGGGGGCACGGCGGCCGTCATGCAGAATGCCGTCAGGGGCTACGCGAGCATCACCGCCGGCGATGCCAGCGGCGTCTATGGCGGGTCTGAAGGCGCGAACCCGGCCGGTACGAACATCGGCGTGTACGGCACGGCCTCCAACGCGCTGACAAACTGGGCCGGATACTTCAGCGGCAACGTCAATATCACGGGCACGCTGACGGTCGGCGGCACAGCCAGTCCGTACGTGCTGAGGGCTGGCGACACGATGACCGGTGACCTGAACATGGGCACTGACGGAGCCGGCAAGAAGATCTTCCTTGCTGCTCAGGACGCTGGAAGCGAGGGCGGCGAGATGACGCTCAACGGCTCCGGCGCCAACGCTGACTGGAACTTCGATAACTACGGCGGCCGTCTCAGATTGCACTCCGCCGGCACGTCCTACTTTGACTTGTACACTACGGGCCTTCTGCTGGGGAACGACATGTACTTCAGGGAAGACAACTCGCCCACTGATCCCGGCTACCCGTGGTACCGTTCGGACAGCGGCTACGCAATCTTCAACTCGTCCTACGGTGTCAACGGCACCAACAACTACGGCCTGATGTTGAACTGGGACAACAGCGACGACATTTCGCTGTGTCAGGGCGGCGGGTACGTCTCAATCGGGGCCGGCGCGGCCACGCCGGGCGCGCTGCTGGAAGTGCGCGGCCAGGCTCGGGCCGCGAGCCTCTATGACTACAATGATACAGGTTACTACGTGGATCCCAACAGCACGTCGAACGTCATCACTGTCGTCGGGAATCGCCTTCAGGTTCGAGACAACGGGCAGGGGAATGCCTATCTGACGACCGAACTGGGCAGCCTGCCCGGCTATCCGGCAAACTACTATCCCACGCTCAAGAGCGACAGTGCGACGATATACTTCTCTCTCAGCGGAGCGTACAGCGGCTACTTCCAGGATACCGGCATGAGGGCTCGGGCGTTCTACGACTTCGAGGACAACAACTACTACGTTGACCCGAATGGGGGAACCTCGGCAGTTCTCGCGGGCAATGTCGGCGTGGGGGCATCTCCAAGCTATCGCTTGCACGTGACCGGCAGCACTTCAAGCACCTTGGCCTACGCATATAACTCCTACAATTCCGGCGCCGCCGGTGAGCAATCATCGATCTACGGCTACCTCTCCTCGGGGCAGCAAGGGAGCAACTATGGCGTCTATAGTTCACGCGCCGCTACAAAGGGTTATGCATTCTACGGGTATGGCTATACGTTCGGGGTTGCGGGCTACAGATTTGATGATGCTTACAACCGCACAGGCGGGGTGTTCGGCGGTTCGTCTTCGGCAGATCCCCCAACAGCCTGGGGATCTCTTGGTTACAGAAACAGCGCTGGATCTCACTACGGCGCATACTGGACGAGTTCGGGCAGCGGTGGCGGCTTCCTGGGCGACAACGTCCAGACCGGCATCGGTTCCGGCGGATACGGCGGCGTAATGGGCGGATGGGTCAGGGGAGAGGTGCTCGGCTTCACCGCAGCAGGCGAACTGTATGCCTCGTACAATGTCGGCAACGAATACACGTCCGGCGTCCAGGCGGACATCGTCACGCTGCCGGAGAAGAGAGTGGCCGTGTACGCGAACACCTCGACCGACGTGAAGGTGTATGCCGATGGCATCGCACAGTTGTCCGATGGCACATGCGAAGTGAAGTTTGCCGAGGCCTTCGCGGAAGTGATATCGAAGGATAGCCGTCCCACTGTAGCCATTACGTCGCTGGCCGAATGCGAGGGCCTTTTCATCACCAATATTGACGCAAGCGGCTTCATAGTCAAGGAGGCACAAGGCGGCACATCGGCTGTGGAATTCACCTGGATCGCTATCGCCAAGCGGGTCGACCACAGGCAGACGCCGGAGCTTCCGCAGGCGATTGCGGACGCTAAGTTCGACGACAACCTGAGAGGTGTGATGTTCAACGAGAGCAACACGGACAGGAGTGCGACTCCCATTTGGTGGGATGGCAGTCAACTGAGATATGACAGTCCGCCGCCGCAGCCGCCGACTCAAAAGGTGGAACCGCCGCAGCCTCCCGCACCGGCGGACAACCCGTCCGAGGTGCCGCCGGCGGTCCCGCCCGGAGAGTAGGGCTGCGCGAGATGCGGAGCCTTTTCTATTGACGTTTGCGTTGCCAAAGAGACCCGCTCTTGTCATTCCCGCGAAAGCGGGAATCCAGAGATAGTCGCATTGGCTCTACAAACACCGATAGGAGAAATCGGCCGCCAGAGCGTCTTCTGGTTGCCGTCCCGCTTCGGCGCGGCGTGCTCGAACGAATGTGTAGCGCAGGCTGAAGGCTGCGGCTACTCCAAGACTGAGACTTGAAGCTCTACCAGCCCGGCTTGTTCATGGAGAAACAGCCAAACGTCATTCCCGCGAAAGCGGGAACCCAGAAGGAGTTGACTTGACTCTGCA
>JAVHLO010000404.1 GCA_031082105.1 Planctomycetota bacterium | reverse complement strand
TCGGTTTCCGCCGCAGGCGGATCCGCTGCGGTGGACGGAATCTCCTTTGCCACGTTTCCGGCTCTTCGCTGAGTGAGATGCCCCCGACTACGGTCGGGGCCATGACAGCAAATCGAATTTCGCGGATATGTCGGGGCAGCGGGTTGTCCCCACCCCCCGAGTTCCGGTCTCTTTCCCAGCCTGATAAAACCACAGATTTCACAGATTGCACAGATTAGCTCATAGGCTTCTGTACTTCAATTCATTCTGTGAAATCTGTGTAATCTGTGGTTTCACAAAGGCATGTAGGAGAAACCTCGAAGTAAGTCTGGAATTCTGATCCGCTCAGCATACTAGAAATCGATCCCGGCCTGTGCGGGCACCCCGGCGTGGTAGGGGTGTTTCACCTCGCACATCTCGCTTACGGTGTCCGCAGCCCGCACGAAAGAACCGGGCGCGCCGCGGCCGGTGACAATGACGTTCACCGCGGCCCCGTGTCCGCTGCGGCTTGCGTCCGCGCCCTTGACGCGCGTCCGGAGCAGACTCCGGATCGCCTCCAGGCAGCTCGGCGCCCCCAGCAGGCCCACGGAAACCGCGCAGTTCAGCTCGTCGAGGATCACAAGCCCGTACCTGCCCGTCGCGCCCTCGCGCACGGCGAACCTCAGCGCGGATTCGGCGGCGCGAACGTGCCTCGCGCGGCTTGCGGCCGACGGCGAACGGACGAACCCTGCCCCCATTGACACGAGCTTGAACATGCCGCGCAGCTTCCGTGCGGCGACCTGCTCGCCGGTCCGCCATGCCCCTTTGATGAACTGCACCATGAGCACGCGCCGGCCATGACCGATCGCCCTCAGCGCGGCGCCGAGCGCGGCCGTCGTCTTGCCCTTGCCGTTACCCGTGTACAGGGTCAGTATCCCGCCACGAGCCGCTTGAGGGGTCGAGGCTTTTCTCTTCGCGCTGACCATGCGCCGTAGGATACACGAAAAGCCGGCAGGTGTCAAGCTTGACAATGTTGTTCTTCACCGCAAGAAAGGGCAAAGGGCGCAGATCGCGAAAGTCCATTGCACAGCCGCGTTCTTCTCGCTTTGCGCTCTCTACCTGCTTTGCGGTTGGTCGTGTCGCAATCCCCGTATCTCCACGATCTTCAGCATCCTCCTTCTTACACCAATCCCGACCATCCCGCACCGGGATTCACTGAAGCGCCATCCCACGCCTCTCCGTCGGTGACAGCGCCCGGCGCAGACTGCCACAATGTCAGTCTTGCGCACGCCGCGCAGTTCCATTGTCGCGACACAACATCTTGTAAGTCGTGCTGTTGAGCGCGCCCGCGTCGCGGCAGCGATTGGCACAACATTTGCATAAACGGCTCGTCTGGTATTGGTGCAGCTACATGATTTCTATTCTTTCCTGGAGGTCTTGACATGGCGAAGCAGATGCTTTTTGATCATGAGGCGCGCAGCGCCATCAAGAGAGGGATCGAGAAGGTCGGTCAGTCGGTGAGACACACGCTGGGCCCGCGCGGGCGCAGCATCGTGATCGACAAGTCATGGGGCGCG
This sequence comes from Planctomycetota bacterium, assembly GCA_031082105.1. Classification (GTDB taxonomy): domain Bacteria; phylum Planctomycetota; class MHYJ01; order JACQXL01; family JAVHLO01; genus JAVHLO01. The sequence goes on along the minus strand of JAVHLO010000404.1, from coordinate 2,000 downwards.
CCGAACGTCACGGACGACGGGTCGACCGTCGCGGACGAGATCGAGCTGGTCGATCCGTACGAGAACATCGGCGCGCAGATGATCAAGGAGGCCGCCTCGAAGACGAGCGATACCGCGGGCGACGGAACGACGACCGCGTGCGTCCTCGCGGAGGCGATCTTCATCGAGGGGGTGAAGCGAGTTACGACGGGTGTCGGCGGCATCGCGCTTGCCCGCGGCATTTCGAAGTGCGTGGAGCAGGTCGTCGAGCATCTGAAGAAGATCAGCAGGCCGGCGAAGGGGCGCAAGGAGATCGAGCAGGTCGCCACAGTCTCCTCCAAGAGCGATCCGCTCGTCGGTAAGAGCCTTGCCGACGCCATTGACAAGGTGGGCCACGACGGCGCCATCACGATCGAGGAAGGGAAGGGGATCGAGACGGAAATCGAGGTCGTCGAGGGGATGCAGTTCGACCGGGGTTATCTCACCCCGCACTTCGTGACGGACCAGGAATCTGTGACGTGCGTTCTCGAAGAGCCATACATCCTGATCCACGAGGACAAGCTCTCGTCCGTGAACAAGCTCATCCCGCTGCTCGAGACGGTTTCATCCCTGAAGAAGCCGCTGCTCGTGATCGCCGAGGACATCGAGGGCGAGGCGCTCGCGACGCTCGTCGTGAACAAGATCCGGGGGATACTCCAGGTCTGCGCGGTGAAGGCCCCCGGTTACGGCGACCGGCGGCGCGCGATGCTCGAAGATATCGCGATCATGACGAACGCCAAGCCGATCTTCAAGGATCTCGGGATCGACCTTGAGAAGGTCGGCGTCGAGTATCTCGGCCGCGCGAAGCGCGTTGTCGTCGACTCCGAAAACACGACGATCACCGAGGGGGCGGGGAGCACTGCGAAAATAAAAGAGCGTGTCGCCCAGATCCGCAAGGAGATGGAGGACACCGATTCCGACTACGACCGCGAGAAGCTGCAGGAGCGGCTCTCGAAGCTCTCGGGCGGCGTCGCGCAGATAAACGTCGGCGCGGCGACCGAGGTCGAGATGAAGGGGCGCAAGGCCAGGTTCGACGACGCGCTGCATGCCGTGCGGGCGGCGCTCGAAGAGGGAATCGTCCCGGGCGGCGGCGTGGCGCTCCTCAGGGCCGCCGGCGTGCTCGATTCAGTGAAGCTCACCGGCGATGCGGCGTTCGCAAAGGACGTCGTCAGGAAGGCGCTCGAGGCGCCCATCAGGCTCATCGCGGCCAATTCGGGCGTCGAGGGATCCATCGTCGCGCGGAAAGTATCCGAGGGCAAGGACGATTTCGGGTATGACGCCGAAAACGCCGAGTACGGGAAGATGTTCGAGAAAGGGATCGTCGACCCCACGAAGGTGGTGCGGAGCGCGCTCTTGAACGCCGCGAGCGTCGCGTCCGCGCTGCTCACCGCCGATTGCATCATCGTGGAAGAAGAGGAAGAGGACGCCGGGCCGAAGGCAGGAATGGGTATGCCGCCGGGAATGGGCGGAATGGGTGGAATGAGCGGAATGGGCGGCGGAATGATGTAGACTCGGGTCGCCAGGCCGCGAGCCTGGGCCCATGTTCTTTCGATGATACTCGCAGGTTCCGATTTTTCTGGAGGTCGAATCATGGCCATGAATCTCAGACCGTTGGAGGACCGAGTCGTTATCAAGGTGCTGGAAGCTGAGGAGAAGACCAAGGGCGGTATCGTTCTGCCCGATACGGCCAAGGAAAAGCCGCAGAAGGGCGAAGTGATCGCCAGCGGGGAAGGAAAACTGCTTGACAACGGGAAGAGGGTCGCGAACATGCTCAAGAAGGGCGATAAGGTCCTCTTCGGCAAGTACTCGGGCACCGAAGTGAAGATCGATGGCGAAGAGCACCTGATCCTCCGCGAAGAGGACATCCTCGGCGTCATCGAGAAGTAGCAGACCGCAACGTCGGCTGATCCGGCCGCCGCCGGTGTGCGGCCTCGAGCCGGACGGGAGGAGTCCCATGGCAGCGAAGGAAATTCTGTACCAGG
>JAVHLO010000403.1 GCA_031082105.1 Planctomycetota bacterium | reverse complement strand
AGACGCCACTCCGGTCTGCGGGGCTACGTGGCTTACTACAAACATTTGCGGCGCTCATGCCATTACTCGGACAGGCTGCTAGCCCGCATCGTTCACGGGCGTTCCCGCGATATGCCCGACTTCGTAGTAGCGACTTCAGTCACTGGGCAACCGATCCCCGACGGATTTCTCGGGAAAACCGGGAACATTCTTGACTTGACAAGGTGTTTTTGCTATAAGGGAGATGAAAGGACATTTTGGTCGGTACACCGGCGTCCAAGCGAAAAGTGCAGGACGGGGCTGTTCCCGCGCGCAATGCGCTCTCTCGATATATCATCCTTCAGTCTCTCGCCGTTTCGTCTGCACTTGCAGCCGGTGACGCGCCTTCCTTGACGATTGCGGAGGTTACGATGCGAGTGCGCATGTCTTCGGACACCGTCAACAGCGATGCCCTCAAGAAGATCGAAGAAATGAGCGGGCAGAAAGTGCTGAGCTGCTACCAGTGCGGCAAGTGCTCCGCCGGCTGCCCCATGTCGTTCGCGATGGATCTCCTCCCCAACCAGATTATCCGGCTGGTGCAGCTCGGGCTCTGGGACGAAGTCCTTGCGGCGAAGACGATCTGGATCTGCGCGTCCTGCTTCACGTGCTTCGCCCGCTGCCCGCGTGGAGTGGATCTCTCGCGCGTGATGGAGGCGCTCCGCCTGGTCACCCTGCGAATGAACGTCAACCACATCGAGCCGTCGAAGCTCCCACGCGAGGCGCTGGCGGCATTCCCGCCGATCGCCCTCGTGTCCTGTTTTCGGAAGATGACCTCTTGACTTAGAGGCTCAAGATGAAGATCGCCTACTACCCGGGATGCACGTTGAAGACGAAGGGGCTGGCGTTCGAAATATCCGCCCTCGCCGTGCTAAAGAAGCTCGACTGGGAGGTTGCGGAACTTCCGCGATGGAACTGCTGCGGAACGGTATACTCGCTGGCCGGAGACGACCTCATCCACCAGGTTGCGCCCATCCGAAATCTAATCCGCGTCAAGGAGACCGGCGCCCGGCGCGTGCTGACACTGTGTTCGTTCTGTTACCACACGCTGAAGCGGGCGAACGCCTTCTTCAAGGCGGACGAGCAGAAACGGCAGCGCCTGTCGAACTACCTGGACGACGAGTCCGTTGGCTACGAGGGCGAAGTCGAAACCATCCACCTCTTGACGCTTCTGAAAGACGAAATCGGATTCGAGACGCTGCGCGCGAAGGTCGCCCGCCCCCTCGCCGGGTTGCGTGTCGTCCCCTACTACGGCTGCACGCTGCTTCGCCCCGCGGAAGTGGCCATCGACGACCCGGAAAGGCCCACGATCATGGAATCGCTCCTTCGCGCGCTGGGCGCGGATGTCGCGGACGATCCCTACAGGACCGAATGCTGCGGCTCCTTCCAGACCGTCTCGAATCCCGAGTTCGTCCTCGAAGCGTCCAAGAACATCCTCGCTTCCGCCGCGCGCAGGAAGGCCGACCTCATCGCGCTGTCCTGCCCTCTCTGCGACTTCAACCTCGGCAGAAGGCAGTTTGATATCGCAACGCGCGAACCGGGATTCAATAAGATCCCCACCGTCTACTTCTCCCAGCTCCTGGCGCTTGCGCTCGGACTCGGTGAGAAGGAATGCGCCTGGGAACACAACTACATAGACCCGCGGCCCGCGCTGGGCGCAAGAGGATTGACCATTGATCATTGATCATCTGGCATTTGTCATTTTTCATTGACCAGTGAGAGATGACAGATGACCAATGTGAAATGAGAAATGACAAATGACCGATAGAATCGCCGTCTTTCTCTGCCACTGCGACTTCCACAAGCTGGACACCGAGCAGTCCCTCAGATTGTCCAGGAAGCTGGAAGCGCTGCCCGGCGTCGTCCACGTCGGCGCGATAGAGAAGATGTGCATGGACGGCGTGGGCAAGATCCTCTCCGATACCATTTCAACGAAGAAGATAGACGGCGCCGTCTTCACGAGCTGCAGCCCGGAGCTCCATCGTGAAGTCTTCGACAGGATGGCGCGCGATGCCGGACTCGCCGAGGGGCGATGGGGCATGGCGAAAATCTACGACGCCGAACTTCTCGACGAAGAGAAGACGCTGGCGCGAGCGGCCGAGTCCGTGGCCGCCGCAGTCGCCCGCGTGAGCGCCCCTCAGCCTCCCGCCGAGGAAGTTGAAGTGGTCAAGAAAGCCCTCGTCATCGGGGGCGGCGTCAGCGGGATGCAGGCCGCGCTCGATGTCGCCGACGGCGGGTTCGAGGTGATCCTCGTCGAGAAGACCTCGAGCATCGGCGGCAATATGATAAGGCTCTCTGAAGTATTCCCCACACTCGACTGCCCGCAGTGCATCCTCACTCCAAAGATGGTTGAGGTGGCGCAGCATTCCAGGATAAAGCTGCTCGCCTACTCCGAGGTCGATGAGGTTACGGGCAGCGCGGGCAAGTTCAAGGTCAAGCTGCGCCGTAAGGCCGCCTATGTCGACTGGGGCAAGTGCACGGGCTGCGGCGATTGCGGGAAGTCGAACCTCCCTCCGACCGAATCGCTCGTGTCCCCGGAAGAGACCCTGTGGGTCGATCGAATCGTGGTTGACGAGGGGAAGTGCATCCAGTGCGGCAAGTGCAGCACGGCCTGTGTGGAGGAGAACAAGGGGAAACACGCGCTCACCACGCCTGGCCTGGAGCGGCGCAAGAGAATGGGGATTGTGCCTGGAGCCGTGGCCCCCACCGCGGCGGACGCCGGCGCGGACATCGTCGCGCGCCAGGTCGGGGTTCAGACGCCCAGGAGGAAACCGTCTCGCGCGGACACCGCCGAGCGCGTGATGGCGATGACGCAGGAAAAGAGGGTATCCTTCTGGAATGCGCAGTTTCGGAAGTGCATGAAGTGTTATGGCTGCCGACAGGCCTGCCCGTTCTGTCTGTGCGACTATTGCGAGATGGCCGACGCCGCATGGGTCCCGACGGGCGCGATCCCACCCGACTTTCCTTTGTTCCACCTGATCCGCGCTTACCACATCGCGGACCGGTGCACGGCATGCGGCGCCTGTGAGGCGGCGTGCCCGGTGCACATCCCGCTCCTCTCGCTGATGCAGCTCGCAAGGCTGGACCCGAAGGGAATCTTCGACCTCGTGCCCGGCCTCAATACGAAGGCGAAGGAATCCCTCATCCGAACGATCGAAGAGCGACCGATCTCCGCCCGCGCGGCAAGCGCGAGCGGCACAAGGAGATAGTGGAAGTGAAATTCGATTTCGTGTTGACAACCTGTCCTTTCTGCGGCTGCGGGTGCAATTTCTACCTGCATGTCGTCGATGACCGGCTCGTCGACGTTGTACCGTGCCGTTCCCACCCGGTGAGCGAGGGTGCCCTCTGCATCCTGGGAAGAAACGCGCACAGGTTCGTGCAGCACAGCGACCGGCTGACCGGCCCGCAGGTCCGGCGTGACGGCGAATTGAAGCCCGCATCGTGGGACGATGCGCTCGGCCTCGTGGCCGAGAGGCTGCGCGACATTCGAGACAAGCACGGTCCCGGCTCCATCGGAGTCCTGTCCTCGGCCAAGTGC
>JAVHLO010000402.1 GCA_031082105.1 Planctomycetota bacterium | reverse complement strand
AGCACGATGAAGAAGAGGATGATGGCGTTGAGTCTCCGCTCCATCTGCACGGCGTTGAGCAGCGTCTGCTTCTCCTCTTCCCAGGTCTGGACCAGTATACCGGGAAACTGCCTGGCCAGATCTTCCGCGGCTTCCTTGACCGAGTCCATCACTTTTGGATCTTCATAGTCTGTCACGGCGACGCAGATGCGTGTAACCGCGTCGGGCCCGGCGACGAGGTCCTGTGCGGCGCGGAGCGGAACAAACCAGTTGGCGTTGTCGAACTCCGACATCCCCGAGGAGTACGCTCCGGAGACGACGAACTTCATGTCGCGCTGTTCAAGCCGGCGCGTCCAGTGGTCGGAACGCAGGTAGCCGACACTGCGCGGGACGAGGCAGATGCGGAGCGGTCCGAACGACGGACGGGCGCGCAGTCCCGTCGCGATGATTCTGCCCTTATCGTGCACGGGCCGGGCGGTGAATACCTGCCACTCCATCGTCTCCCATGGACACTCATATTCGGCCCTGTTGACGCGCGGCGAAACTGTGTGGCCCATGATCATCGGTGGGCGACCGAGATCGAACGGGTCGGGCTTGAACCCCGGATCCTTGCCGAGGAGGAACTTGTTGAAGTCCGTCGTCTTTCCCTCCCTGTCCGGGTCGATGCCGATGATGGAACCGAGGCATTGTTCACCGAAGAGGGCGGGCCATTCCAGACGCGGCGCTACGGCGACGACATTCGGTATCTTCTCGAGCCGCTCGCAGAGCAGCTCATAGTTGTAGATGAACCTGCCCTGCGGCGCCTTGAGCGAGAGGTGTGCGGAGACGCCGCGGAGCTTCGCCTTCAGGTCGCGGGCAAACCCGCCCATGACGGAGGTGACGACCAGCAGCACCATCACGCCGACGGCGATGCCGAGCACGGCGAGGATCGACACCAGCCGGCGCCTGAGATACCTGAATGCGAGGAAGTACTTGTACACGTGCGATTCCAATCGATCGACGAACGACGGCGCTCCGCTGCGGCCGCGTGCCTTGCTACAAACCCCGGCCGCGGCCCGACACAACGCTACGCCGCGCGATCCGGCGCGGGCCGAACCCTACCCATTCGATTCCGCGTACGCCCTCGAACCGGCGCGCCATCGTCTCGAGCGCCTCGCGGTTGTTGTCGACAAGCATGAACCGCCTTCCGAGCTCGAGGCACGCGGCGCCGGTTGTGCCGCTGCCGGCGAAGAAATCGAGGACGGTATCGCCGGGGCGCGACGAGGCGCGGACGATCCGCCTCAGGATGCCGAGCGGCTTCTGAGTCGGGTAGCCCGTCTTCTCCCGGCTGTTCGTCGGCACGATCGTGTGCCACCAGGTATCGGTCGGCGTCTTGCCGCGCGCGGCCTTGTCCGGACTGACGAGCCCCGGCGCCATGTACGGAATCCGCTCGATGTCCTGCCAGTTGAACACGTAGTTGTGCGGGTCTTTCACATAGACGAGGATATTGTCGTGTTTCGGCGGCCACTTGCGCCTCGTCCGCGCGCCGTAGTCGTAGGCCCAGATGACCTCGTTCAGGAAACGGTCGCGCCCGAAAATCGAATCGAGCAGCACCTTGCAGTAGTGGACCTCCCTGCAATCCACATGGAAATACAGGCTGCCGTGGCGAGCCAGCGCCCTGTGCGCCTCCCGCAGTCGCGGCTCCAAAAATGCGAGGTAGTCGTCGAAGCTGTCCCCGAACGATCTCGTACCGAGCGCCGTGGTCTCGTACGCCCGCCCCTGGAATCCGATCCGGTCACCCGCTTCGGCCCGCACCGTTCTGAGCTGCGTCCGCCTCTGTCGTTTGCCGGTATTGAACGGCGGGTCGATGTACACGAGGTCAACGGAATTCGCTGCAAGCCCCCTCAGCACAGGCAGGTTGTCGCTGAAGTGGACCCTGTTCGGCCGCTGCGCACGGGCCCGCATCATTCACGTATCCCGAAAGAAGGTCGACAGACTGTCATTCCGAACTCGGTTTCCGCCGCAGGCGGACCCCGCCTTAAGCGGGGCGGAATCTCCTTTGCCGCGTGTCCGACCTTTCGCTGAGGGAGATGCCCCAGACTACGGTCGGGGGCATGACAGCACATCGGATTTCATGAACAGGGCGGGCTAGATGGTCTTGCCCGCCTCGGGCCGGCACTCTTTCCCGTCACCGTCTTCATCCAGAGAAACCTTGCGGAGGAGCGGGAAGAAGATAACCTCCCTTATGGAGTCGACGCCTGCGAGCATCATGACGAGTCGGTCGATGCCTACACCGAGTCCGCCGGCGGGCGGCATGCCGTGCTCGAGCGCCAACAAAAAGTCCTCGTCGAGCTGGTCCATCCCCTCGGCCTTCAGTTCGAGCTGGCGCGCGAACCGCTTCCGCTGTTCGATCGGGTCGTTCAGCTCGGTGAACGCGTTGGCCATCTCCGTCCCGACGACGAACAGCTCGAACCGTTCGGCGACCGACGGCACGTCACGTTTCTGTTTTGCGAGCGGGCAGATCGCCACGGGGTAGTCCACGACGAAGACCGGCCCGGTCAGCTTCGGTTCCACGAACTTCTCGAAGAGCTCGTTCACCATATATTCGGTCGGCATCCCCGCGGGATCGATGCCGGCCTCGCGGCACCTCGCCGCGAGCTTGCCCGCGTCGGCGGGGTCGACGGCCACGTGCTTCTTGAACAGTTCGAGGTACGGTTCCCTCGGCCATGGCGGCGTCAGATCGAGTTGGACCCCCTGCCATGTGACCTTCAGCCCGCGCGCGGCCTCCGCGGCGCGCACGAACATCGACTCCGTGAGTTCCATCGCCGTGTTATAGTCGCCATAGGCCTCGTACGCCTCGAGCATCGTGAACTCCGGATTGTGCCGCGTCGAGATACCTTCGTTCCGGAAGTTGCGGTTGATCTCATACACGCGCTCGAGTCCGCCGACCAGGAGCCGCTTCAAGTACAGCTCGGGCGCGATCCGAAGGAAAAGCTGCATGTCGAGCGTATTGTGATGCGTGACGAACGGCCGCGCGTTCGCGCCGCCGGCGATCGGGTGCATCATAGGGGTCTCGACTTCGACGAAGCTGCGTTCCTCCATGAAACGGCGGATCGCCCGGATCACATTGCAGCGCACCTTGAACGTCTCCCTCGTCTCCGGATTCGTGATGAGGTCGACGTACCGCCGCCGGTACCGAAGCTCAGTATCGCGCAGGCCGTGCCATTTCTCAGGGAGCGGACGCAGCGATTTTGAGAGCATCGTGAGGTTTTCGGCAAGGACGGTCAGCTCGCCCGTCTTCGTCTTGAACAGCGGACCGTCGACGCCCACGATGTCGCCAATGTCGAGACAGCGCACGATCTCGTACTTCTCACCGAGCCTGTCGCTCCGGAAGTAGGCCTGGAGCTTGCCGGATTCGTCCACGACGTCGGCGAACGCGGCCTTGCCGTGTCCGCGGAAGGCGAGGATCCTGCCGGCGATGCGCACCTTCGTTTCCTGGTCACCTTCCTTGAACAACGCCGCGGCGTCCACGTTGCGCTGCCTGTTCGGAAACCGGCCTCCGAACGGGTCAAGGTTCATCGCGGCCAGCTTCTCGAGTTTTGCGAGC
>JAVHLO010000401.1 GCA_031082105.1 Planctomycetota bacterium | reverse complement strand
TGCTGTTGATCTGCCGGAAAACCTCCTCTATTTCGGCGAGCGTAGTCTCCGGCTTGCCGGTGCGCATGAGGTATATTTTCGCCCAATGAACGGCCTGGTCCCGGTCTCCCATCCCGAGATAGCATGCCGCGGCCCTGTACGGCGCCTGGGCGTCATTCGTCCTCCGGCGGGCCAGCTTCTCATAGTGCTCGGCGGCGAGTTTCAGTCTGCCGTGGCTCTCGAGCTGGTTTGCGAATGCCTCGTACGCGATCTCCTCGTCTTCGTGCGGCCCGCGCGTGCGTTTCAGGCTTTCAAAGGCCTTCTCGAACTCGTCGAGAGCGAAGTAGGCGTCCGATACGGCCCTATGGATTTCCGTGAGCGGCACCGCCGCGATATTGTCCAGGAACAAACTCTTCAGGAAACTGCCGGACTCGACGGCCTCGGCGTACGCGCCAAGATATTTCGCGGTGCTGATGTGCCTGCCCATCTGCCTGCTGTGCTCACCGCGGAAGTAGTCGAGGTTCGCGAAGATGAATACCGATCCGGCGAGACCGAAGATGATCGAGACGGTCGCTCCGCCGAACATGATGATGCGGACGGCCCTGCCTTCCCGGGTCTGCTCGAACCCGGCGCGATTCCATCGCGCGACAAGACGCGCAAGGCACCAGAGTAGGGCCGCGCCCGCGAATCCGAACAGCGCAAAGAGCGCCGCGCCGATCCAGGGTGTGTCAGAATAGAAAAGATGCGGCATTCTGAAGGAGATACCCCCGACTACGGTCGGGAGCATGACAGCGAATCGAATTTCATGAGTAGATCGGGCTAGAAGAGCTTCTGCCTCTTCGCTTCGAGGAAGGCGCCGGCGCCGACTGCGATGGCGCACAGGAGTGCCAGGATCGCACCGACCGCGTTGGCGCCCCTAATGAGCACGATGACTGTCATCAGCAGCGCAAGGCCCCCACCGCCCAGCGTAACGAACGTGAAGAGTTTGCGGGAAGGCTCAAACTTGCCGGTCATCAACAGGACTTGCACGCCGCCTGCGGCGAGAAAAGCCAGGAACGATAGAACACCCTCTGTGAAGTTGAAGCCGTTGGCCGAAACGCTGAGCACTCCGGCAATTCCCACGGATACCCACGGGAGGAAACACGTGATGATCCCCACCACCGCGGCAATGAGCACAATCTGTACGCCGGGAGTGAAGGTCTTGAATTTCCCGGTGAAATCCTTGAGGGCCGCGCCGACATCCAACCCTTTCGGACCTTCCGGCTGAGCCTGCGGCTGTGCCGGTGGTTGCTCAGGTGCCGGCTTCTTCGGTTCGTTTTCCTGCGCCATACCAACGCCTCCTTCAGGACATGACTGCTTGACCAGCGCCAAATCCGACAATACTTCGACACGACATCACCGCGTCGGGCGACATCGAACGCTTCGCCACGCGTCGCGCCTATTCTCCTGCGGACGGCTTGCGCCTACATCCACATGAGAAAGGCAATAAGACACCATATCCCCATCGCTATGCCTGCGAACCCCAACGGAATCTGGATGGGGACGAGCTTCGCCAGCAACTGGTCGGCCTTCTTCTTCGCCTCCTCGTTGCGGGCGAGAATGTGCTTCGCAATCATGCCATAGCCGAGTATGAAACCGAGCGCGAATTCGAGAATGCCGGTCGCGAGGTACGTAAGCCACCATATCGGGACCAGGGAAAACCATCCAAGATTGATGATTGCATGGATGATCGTCCATACGCCCCACAGGCACACGACCAGGCCGATCCAGCCCTGCACGGGCACCAGCTTGTCAATCAGTGCCTTCGCTTCCGGTTTGTGCTTCACGATCACGGCCGAAGCGGCCAGGATGCCGCACACGATCATCGCCAACGCCGCAACAATTCCCATGCTGCTTTCTCCAAAATCGCTCAATGCTAAACAAAGGACACACTGCTTTCCGGACAATGAACCGGCCTTACAACACCGGACTCATAGCATAGAATCGGCTCCATATCAAGAAAAAACGTCGTCTCTGGTCGACCGGGGCGGATCGCCGTTCTACTGCCCCGCGGCGATTTCGATGCCGGCCTGGATGGCCTTTCGGTTCAGATCAAGCATGGCCGCCTTCTTGCCCGGCAGGTAGGCCTTCAGCCCGGTTGAGAACTTCTCCGCGCTGAGCCAGTTCTTGTGCTTCATCATCGCGCCGAGCACGATCATGTTCGCGAGCCGCACGTCGCCGAGCTTGCTCGCGGTGTCGGTCGCCGGGATCTCGACGACCTTCACGTTTTCCGGTACGCCCTCGATCTTTATCAGCGAGGTGTTGACGAAGAGCGTCCCGCCGGGCACCAGCCGCGCCTTGAACTTCTCGAACGACGGCTGGTTCATCACGAGCACTGTAGTCGCGTGCTCGACCATCGGCGAGCCGACGGGTTTCGACGACACGATGACGTGGCAGTTCGCGGTCCCGCCACGCTGTTCCGCCCCGTACGAGGGGATCCACGTGACGTGCATCCCTTCTTCCATGAACGTCGTGCAGAGGAGCTTGCCGAGCAGCATTATCCCCTGGCCGCCGAACCCTGCGAGTATCATCTTTTCGAGCATATGTGAAGGACTCCGACAATCACGAAAGACCGCACCGTGTCTACTTGGCCACGTCGGCCGGCTTGGCCTCTTCCTTCCTCTCCCAATCCTTGAAGACCCCGGGCGGGAAGACCTTGGTCATGGTATCGGCGACGTACTTGACCGCGTCCTGCGGCGACAGCCCCCACCCGACGGGGCAGGGCGAGAGGACCTCGACAAGCGCGTAGCCGCGTCCCGCAAGCTGGGTCTGGAACGCTTTCTTGACGGCGCGCTTGATCTTGCGCGCGTTGACCGGTCCGCCGACCATGACCCGTTCGAGGTAGACGACGCCCTCCAGCGACGACAGGAGCTCGCACACGCGGACCGGCGGCCCGTCGTTCTTCAGGCTGCGGCCGGCCGGCGTCGTCGTGGTCTTCTGGCCGATCATCGTCGTGGGGGCCATCTGCCCGCCCGTCATCCCGTAGATCGCGTTGTTTATGAAGATCGTAGTGACGTTCTCGCCCCGGCTTGCCGTGTGGATGAGCTCGCCCGTCCCGATCGCCGCCAGGTCGCCGTCGCCCTGGTACGTGAACACGACGGTATCCGGGCTTGCGCGCTTGATGCCGGTCGCTATCGCGGGCGCGCGGCCGTGCGCGGCCTCGAGCATGTCGACCTTGATGTAGTTGTAGATGAGGACCGAGCAGCCGACCGGCGCGATGCCGACCGTCTTGCCGGCAACGCCAAGCTCATCGAGCGTCTCCGCCACGATCCTGTGCAGCACACCGTGTCCGCAACCGGGACAGTAGTGCGTCGCCACAGGATAGAGCGAGTCGGGGAACTTGAAGACCTGTTTCATCTCCGGCATAAAGTCCTCCGCAGGCTAAGCAAGGATTATTCGCGTATCTGGGAAAAGGCCCGACAGACTGTCATTCCGAGCCGCAGCGAGGAATCTCCAATGCCCTGGACTCTCCGCCGCAGCGGATCCGCTTGTGGCGGAAAGGTCTCGCTGAAATCCAGTCTCCATAGAGTCCAGAACTACTTGCCGTT
>JAVHLO010000400.1 GCA_031082105.1 Planctomycetota bacterium | reverse complement strand
GCAGAAGGCAGAAGGCAGTAGGCAGAAGGCAGAAGGCAGCGGGCAGGAGAAGGAAGAAGACTTCAAATCCGAAATCGAAAATCCGCAATCCGAAATCGGCCAATCCAAAGTCCAAAATCTAAACTCCAAAATCGAAGCTTCCCATCCGCGCGCGATCGTATGGTATTTCGCCGTCTTCACCGATCGACACAGGCGCGCCATCTGCCTCTTCGGGCTGCTCGTCCTGCTCGCCTCGATCGGCGGGATGATGCGGCTCGGCACCGAGACGATGTTCATCGACTACTTCAGCAAGGACACCGAGATATATCGCGGCCTGGACTTCATAGACAGGAACATGGGCGGGACGATTTCGCTCGAGGTGATACTCGAAGGCCCCGAACCGGGCTACTACACGAAAAAAAAGAACCTCGCAAAACTCGCCGCGATCCAGTCCTACTTCGACTCCAGGCCGGAGATCGGCAAGGTGCTCTCGATCCACAACATCATCGCAGAGGTCGACAAGACCAAGGGAAAGAAGAAGAGCCTGGGCCTGTCGCCCGAGCAACTGCTCAAGCTGCTGCCGCAGGACATGGTGTCTTCATACATCAGCCCGGACTTCTCGAAGGCGCGCGTGTTCGTCCGGGTGAAAGAGACCTCGCCGGGACTGAACCGGAACAAGCTCATCGCGGATATCAAGGGGTTCCTGCAGGACAGGGCCGGTCTCGACCCGGCGCTGGAGAAGTCCCACGTGACCGGGATCTTCGTCCTCTACACGAACATGCTCAACAGCCTCATGACGAGCCAGCTCAGCACGTTCTCGCTGGTCTTCGTCGCCATTTTCATGATGCTCGCGATCCTCTTCATGTCGCTGCGGCTCGGGTTTCTCGGCACGATACCCAACGCCCTGGCGATCTGCATCGTGCTGGGGATCATGGGCTGGGCGGGTATCCCGCTCGACATGGCGACCGTCATGATAGCCTCGGTGACGATGGGGATCGCCGTGGACGGCTCGATCCACTACATTCATCGGTTCAAGAGCGAACTCAGGGCCGCGCGCGGCGACTTCGTGCAGGCGATGTACCTGACGCACGCGACGATCGGCCGCGCCATCCTGTTCACGTCGTTCTGCATCGTCGCCGGGTTCTGGGTGCTGGGGCTTTCGAGCTTCAAACCGACAAGCTACTTCGGGATCTTCACGGGGATCGCAATGCTCGCGGCGCTCCTGGCGAACCTGACGTTGCTGCCCGCGTGCATCCTCATTTTGCGGAAGAGACTGTTTACAGAGAAGAAGTGAGTGGCGGGTAGCCTGACTTATTCACGAAATCGAACCTGGTGTCGTTCTCTTGCTCTTGCTTCTGCTCTTGCTCTTGCGCGCGGGAGGAAGAGTAGGAGAAAGAGCACGAGCACGAGCAAGAGCAAGATTCAATACTGTGCGGGGTTTCTCGGGGATACATGAATTGTCCGGGGTTTCGTGCAGCGAGTAGCGGGCAGGTGCCGCTCGTTGCGTACTACTCGCTACTCGATTCTTCGTTGGAGACTTGACAGATGCGAATCCTGGTCATCAACTGCGGCAGCTCGTCGCTCAAGTACGATCTCTTCGACATGGCCGCTGAAACGAACCTGGCCGCCGGTGGGATCGACCGGCTCGGTTCCGCCGACGCCGTGCACAAGTACAGCGTGCGGGGCGTCGAGAAGAAGGACGAGAAGCTGAACGTGCCGGACCACGCCGCAGGACTGAAGCTTGCGCTGTCCGTCGTCGTGGACCCGAAGTCCGGCGCGCTGTCGCGCCTTTCTGAGATCGACGCGGTCGGCCATCGTGCGGTGCACGGCGGCACGAAGTTCACCACGGCGGTCGAGATCTCTGACGACGTGCTCGAACACATCAAGAGCTGCACGCCGCTCGCGCCGCTCCACAACCCGGCCAACATAGCGGGAATCGAGGAGTGCCGCAGGCTGATGCCCGGCGTCCCGCAGGTGGCGGTCTTCGACACCACGTTCCACCACACCATCCCGAAGAAGGCGTACCTGTATGGGCTGCCGTTCGAATACTTCAAGGACTTCGGCATACGCCGGTTCGGGTTCCACGGCACTTCGCACCACTTCGTGGCGCTCAAGGCGGCCACGCACCTGCGCAAGCCGTTCGCCGAGCTCAAGCTCATCTCGTGCCACCTCGGCAACGGGGCGAGCGTGTGCGCGATCGACTACGGCAAGTCGGTCGACACCACGATGGGGATGACCCCGCTCGAAGGGCTGGTCATGGGCACGCGCTGCGGTGACGTCGATCCCGGCGTGCTGCTCCTGCTTATGCGCGACCGCGGCATCGGTTTGAAGGACCTCGACCAGGCGCTCAACAAGAACAGCGGCCTCAAGGGGATCTCCGGCATCAGCAACGACATGCGTGAAATCCTGGCGGCGGCGGACGACGACAACGAACGCGCGCTGCTGGCCGTGCGGGTCTTCTGCTACCGCGTGAAGAAGTACATCGGCGCCTACATGGCCGCGCTCGAAGGGCTTGACGCCGTGATCTTCACGGGCGGGATCGGCGAAAATGCGTCCGCAATCCGCGCGCGCTCGTGCCAGGGGCTTTCGGTGTTCGGCATCGAGCTCGATGAGCTCAAGAACGGTGTGCCCGCCTTCACGCAGGATGGCGTCGCCGAGGTCTCCGCGCCGGGCTCGCGGTCGAAGGTGCTGGTCGTCCGCACTGACGAGGAGCTCATGATCGCCCGCGAATCCGCCCGGATACTCTCGCACAGGACCGTCACGCGCATAATTCTCAAGTCGGCCCACAAGCCCATCCCGGTCGGCGTGTCCGTGCAGCATGTCCACCTGACACAAGAGCACAAGGACGCGCTGTTCGGAAAGGAGACCGAGCTGACGAAGAAGAACGACCTCCGCCAGCCCGGCCACTGGGTGTCCAAGGAAACCGTCTCGCTCATCGGTCCCGGCGGACGGGTCGACCGCGTCGGGATCATCTGCCCCTTCCGGAAAGAGAGCCAGGTGGAGATCTCGCGGACCCTCGAGTTCAGGCTCGGCATCGATGCGCCGATTCGCGCCTCGGGCGACCTCGCGGACACGCCCGGCATCGTGCTCGAAGGGCCGCGCGGGTCAGCGAAGCTCGACAGGGGAGTGATCTGCGCCCAGCGGCATATCCACATGTCGCCCGCGGATACGGAGGCGTACGGTCTGAAAGACAAGGACATCGTACGCCTGCGCGCGGAGGGGCCGCGCCCGATGATCTTCGGCGACGTGCTCGTCCGCGTCGATCCGAACTTCGTGCTCGAACTCCATCTCGACACGGACGAGGCAAACGCGGCGGAGCTGACGAACGGTTCCATCTGCCATCTCGAGGGTATCCAGGGACAAAAATAAGATGTGCAAGAGACAGCTTGGGGTACAGAATGAGCACCGAACCGGACCCTCAACATCGAGAACCCAATGAGCCGCCAAACCGCCAAGAGCGCCAAGGACGTCAGGAACCATGAGGAAAGCAGGGCCGGCTGGACGTTGGAACAGGGACTTCAAGAGACTCTTACAAGACAACAGGACTTTCAGTCTCGTGTAAGTCTCGTTTCCGCCTCAGGCGGATCCCGCCCCTGGCGGGACAGTCCCTGTCGG
>JAVHLO010000003.1:22315-30735 GCA_031082105.1 Planctomycetota bacterium | reverse complement strand
CCGTAATCGTCTTGGAGAGCAGCGTGATCGCCGGCGGGTGGGAGGTGAGTATTGTCGTGAAGAGGCTGTTGGGGATGAGGAGGATCTTGCACCGGGTGACGCCGGTGATGTCCGCCATCGTCTTGTCGCCCGTCATGAGCGACATTTCGCCGAAGATATCGCCGGGTTTGAGGATATTTATCTGGTGCTTCTTGCCGCCGTCGTCCGTCACTGACACCTCGGCCTCGCCTTCAAGAACGACTCCGAGGAACAGCCCTTCAGACCCGAACTGGATGATCGGCTCTTTTGGCTCGAAGGTCGAGACGCGCGAACCGTTCACGAGTTCCGCCAGTTTTGCCTCGGGAAAGGACTTGAACAGCGTGACCTTCCCCTTCAGAAACTCCACAACGCTACCTGACTTCATCACTTACCTCCGCGCAGGTTGACCGCTGACAAAATGCCGCCGACTGCCGCAAAAAGGCACAGGACAGCTTAAGACCGACCGGCGGGATTTCACGGGGCAGAAATGGCTATTCCCCGGCGAATACCGGCCTGGGCGGGCGATAGAGTTTGATCCGGACGGGAATAATCACCGTTGTCTTCGCCGACATGATGCTCAACTGGGGCAGTTGCATGATCACCGGGAACGGCTCGGTCCCGGCCGCGATATCCATCTGCCGCATCTGGATGATCCGCGCGTCCGCGACCCGCATCTCCGAAACGACTCTCTGGCTCTCGGCCTCGAGGACAGCCTGCCACGCGTCGTCGTAGTAGTCCTTGATCTCGTTGGCGACCTCCTCGTTGTTCGTGATGCCGGCCTCCTTGGCGACGATGGCGAACTCGCCGGTTGCCTTCTCGCGCGTCTTCACGCTCGACGAGGCCATGCGGCGGAGTATCTTGTTCATCTTGTCCTCGTTCTGACCTATCTTCTGGATCTTCAGCCTCCACGCGTCCACCTTGTCGATGTAAGCCTGCGTGACCCACTGGCCCTCGAGCTTGAGGAACCCCTTCGCCGCCATCACCTCGTCGTGCGTCATCCATTTCCCCTCGTACTTCTCGAAGCCCAGCTCCTTGCGCGCGCCTTCATGGTCCGGGTTGATCTCGATCACCTTCTGCAGTTCCTCGCGCATCTTGCTCGCCCACTTGCCCTCCTTGCATATCATGGCCAGCCCGAAATGGCCTTCGGCGTCGTCCTTCTTGACCTCGGCGGCCGCGGTCCGGTACTTCTCGATCACCGATTCCTTCCGCTCGATCATGAGAACCTGGCCCTTCTGGATCGTGGAAGTGCCCGTCGTCGTCAGTACCTCGTAGTGGGTCCCCTTGTCCGTCACGACACCCTCGACCTTGCCGCCGCCGTCAAGGTGCAGAATATCGGCCGTGGCCTGCGGAACAAACAGCAGCGCCACGCTCAACACGGCAAGCGATGCCAGCAGACTTCTCATGTCAGAACCTCCCGTTCGAAGAAGAAAACAGACGCCGACAGACCGGAGTTTGCGCCGATTGGCCGCGCATCCGCGGCATCGGTTCCGGCTACTCTTCCATGAACGCCGGCCGATCCGGGTACCAGAGCCTGATCTGGACCTGGGCCGGAACGAGCGCGGTCGTCTTGATCGAGACCAGGTTCATCTGGGGCAGCTCGATGCGCCGCGTGACCGGCACACCGCCACCAACGCCGACGAAAGTCGTGATACCGTTGATGTTGATCAGTCGCGCGTCCGTAGCCCTGATCTCGGTCAGGGCCCTGTTCTTCTCGACCTCCGCGATGACGCGCCACGAATCGTCATAGTATTCCTTGAACTGACCGCCGACCTCATCCGCGTTCGTGACACCCGCGGCTTGGGCCGCGACGACGAACTCCTTCAGAGCCTTCTCGCGAAGCGCCTCGTTCGCGGCCGACATCTTGACAAGCGCTTTGTTGAGCTTGTCCTCATGGCTTTTGACCGTCCTCACGGCCTTCTTCCAGTCGTCGATCTTGCGCATGAAGTCCGGCGATACCCACTTCCCTTCGAAGAGCTGGTAGCCCCTGGCCTTCATCACCTCGTCGCGCGGCAGCCACTTCCCTTCGTACATCTCGTAGCCGAGCTCCTTCCGCGCCTGTTCATGGTCCGGGTTGATCGCGATCACCTTCTGGAGTTCATCGCGCATCTTGCCGTTCCACTTGCCCTCCTTGCAGAGCATGGCGAGCGCGAAATGCCCTTCGGCGTCGTCAGCCTTGACCTCCACCGCGGCCTTGTTGTACTTCTCGATGACCGACTCCTTCACCTCCACGAGCAGCACCTGGTCCTTCTGCAGCGTGCACGTCCCTGTCGTCGTCTGTACCTCGTAGTGGGTCCCCTTGTCGACAAGGACTCCTTCCACTTTTCCGCCGCTCTCCAGATGGATGATGTCCGCCTGGATTGCCGACGCTACGACCAGAAACACCGCGGCCATTGCTGATACTCTGAGAGCCCTCTTCATCTCTTCTCCCCCCAAATAGAAAAGCCACGCGACCACAAGCAAGACCGGGCGCCGGCCGCGCCCGCCGGCCTCCTTACTAGAACAATTATAGCGTCCCGGAGCGATAATTCAAGTATTTCTTGCCATCAGGGCCGTCCGCGAAGTCCCCCTTAGCAAAGGGGGACTTAGGGGGTTGTTCGTCGGTTGCTGTGACCGTCATGCTGCGAAAACAACCCACTTGTGCCGGACGGTCTCCGACCCTCAAGATGTTGGATTGCGTGACGCCGGTGCCACAGTCCGCAATCCAGAATCTAAAATCCAAAAGCTTGTTCTCCCGCTCTTTTCATGGTAGAATGACGGGTTTTGAGAGTTGGCCTAGGAGCGAATCCAGGGGTGAAGAACAAACACATAGCCATCCGCGGCGCCTCTGAGCACAACCTCAAGCACGTGAGCCTGGACATTCCACGCGACAAGCTCGTGGTGATAACAGGCATCAGCGGCTCCGGCAAGTCATCCCTTGCCTTCGACACGCTCTATGCCGAGGGGCAGAGAAGGTACGTGGAGAGTCTGAGCGCCTATGCCCGCCAGTTCCTGGAACAGATGCAAAAACCCGAAGTGGAGCACATCGAAGGGCTTCCTCCGACCATCTCGATAGAGCAGCGGACCGGTTCGCCGACGCCGCGGTCAACCGTGGCAACGCAGACGGAGATCTACGACTACCTGCGCGTCCTGTTTGCGCGGCTCGGAACGCCGCACTGCTGGAAGTGCGGGAAGCTCATCTCGCAGCAAACCGTGCAGCAGGTTGTCGACGCGCTGCTGGCCCTGCCGCCGATGTCGCGGCTCATGCTCCTCGCCCCGCTTGCGCGCGGGAAGAAGGGCGCCCATCGCGACACGCTCGAGAAGATCAAGCGCGCCGGGTTCGTGCGCGCGCGGGTCGACAGGCGGATCGTGGAACTGGGCAGGCCGCAGAATTTTCCGAGACTCGATCCCAAACGAAAACACGAAATCGAGGCGGTCGTCGACAGGCTTGAAGTCACGCCCGATTCACGAAGCAGGCTGGCCGAGTCCGTCGAGACCGCGTTCAAACTCGGCAATGGACTGGCCGTGGCAGTAGTCGACTCGTCCGACACGAAGCCCGCTGTAGGAGGCAGCTCCGGCTGCCGACGATCCGCCGAGAGGATCTTCAGCCGGCTCTACGCCTGCCCGACCTGCGACGTCGCGCTTGACGAACTCTCCCCGCGCGCATTCTCGTTCAACAGCCCCTACGGCGCCTGCCCCGCGTGCGACGGGCTTGGCGTCAAGATGGAGCTGGACACGGACCTGATCGTGCCAGACAAGACCCTGTGCCTCGAAAAGGGCGCTATCGACCCGTGGCGGCTTGCCGGCAGACATCTCGGATTCTACTACGACCACCTGATCAAGGAGTTCGCGTGGTCGTTCAATGTGAGTCTGTCCACGCCGTTCTGCAACATCCCCGACGAGATGCAGCATGTCCTGTTCTACGGGACCGACCGCGCCAGGCGCGGAGCGGGCTCTGTCCCGTTCGAAGGTCTCATACGGGACCTCGAACGCAGGTTCGCAAAGACGACGAGCGACCATGTGAAGACGCGAATCCTCTCGTACATGAGCGAGCTGCCGTGCCCCTCGTGCAAGGGCGGGCGACTGAAGAAGGAGGCGCTTGCGGTGAGGCTCGGCGGGAAGGCCATCAACGAGATCGCGTCGATGACAATCGTCGAGCTCAGCGCCTTCTTCAAAAAGCTGCAGTTGGGCGAGGAGCAACGAATCATCGGCCGCCCGCTCATCAAGGAGATCGAGAACCGGCTGCGGTTTCTCTCCGACGTCGGGCTCGGCTACCTGACGCTCGAACGCCGGTGCAGCACGCTCGCGGGCGGCGAGGCGCAGCGGATCAGGCTTGCATCCCAGGTCGGCTCCGGGCTCGTCGGCGTCTGCTACGTGCTCGACGAGCCGACGATCGGCCTGCACCAGCGTGACAACGGCCGGCTCATCTCGACTCTCAAGCGGCTGCGAGACTCGGGGAACACGGTGATCGTTGTGGAGCACGATGAAGAGACGGTCCTGAACGCCGACCATGTCGTCGACATGGGCCCCGGCGCGGGCGAGCACGGGGGCATGGTGATGGCCGAGGGAACGCTGGAGCAGATCAAGGCGTGCCCCGGTTCGATCACCGGCGCATTCCTGCGTGGCGATGCCCGCATAGACGTGCCAGCAAAAAGGCGATACGCCGACGAGCATTGTTGCATCGAGATCCGCGGCGCGCGCGCGAACAACCTCAAAGCCGCGGACGTGAAGTTCCCGCTCGGAGTGCTCTGTTGTGTGACCGGCGTGTCCGGTTCGGGCAAGAGCACGCTCGTGAACGAGATCCTCTACAAGGCGCTCCGACGCCGGCTCTACGGAGGCCACGACAAGCCCGGTGCGCACGACCAGTTGGTCGGCGGCGACAGGATCGAGAAGGCGATCGTGGTCGATCAGTCGCCGATCGGGCGCACGCCCCGGTCGAACCCCGGGACCTATACCGGCGCGTTCGATGAAGTGCGTTCGCTCTTTGCCATGACGAAGGAAGCCCGTCTGCGCGGCTACAGGCCGGGCCGGTTCAGCTTCAACGTGAAGGGCGGGCGGTGCGAGGCGTGCGAAGGCCAGGGCACCAAGATCATCGAAATGCACTTCCTTCCCGACGTGCACGTGACCTGCGAGGAGTGCAAGGGGACAAGGTACAACCGCGAGACGCTCGAGGTGCGCTACAAGGGGAAGAACATCGCAGAGGTGCTGGCGATGCGGATCGAGGAATGCCGGACGTTCTTCGAGAATTTTCCGAAGCTCGAACGCGTGTTGCACACGCTCCAGGAGGTCGGGCTTGGCTACGTCGCGTTGGGTCAGGCGAGCACGACCTTGTCCGGCGGTGAGGCGCAGCGCGTGAAGCTCGCCACGGAACTCGGGCGGGCATCGAGGGGCGACACGCTCTACGTGCTGGACGAGCCGACGACGGGTCTGCACCTTGCGGACATCGGCAAGCTGCTCGCGGTGTTGAACAAGCTCGTGGACATGGGCAACACGGTCGTCGTGATCGAGCACAACATGCACGTCATCAAGACGGCCGATCACATCATCGACCTTGGCCCGGAGGGCGGCGAAGGCGGCGGGCGCGTCGTCGCAACCGGCACGCCGGAGAAGGTCGCCGCATCCGCGCAATCCTATACGGGCAAGTATCTGGGCCAGTATTTGAAGAAGGAGTGCCGATCCACATGAGAGAATTCTGGAAGGGTCCGACGCGCGCTGACTTTGTTGCCGTCGTGGTACTCCTCGGTCTGGCGGCGGTTCTCTCGGTTCCGCTGGTCCTGTGCTCCTACAGCTATTCCGGAAAGACAAGCTGCATGGGCAACCTCAAGCAGCTTGGGTCGTATCTTCATCTCTACGCCAGCAAGTACGGCAGCGCGACCGAGTACCCACCAACAAACAGCACGCCGAACTTCCTCGACTATCTCCGACAGATGCCGGGCCCCGGCTCTGCCCTCGCAGCGCGGCAGGACGGCCTTTTTGTCTGCCCCGTCGCAGGAACAGCCCCGAGTCCGACCGCGCTGGACTACCGCTACCCCGGTCCGTCGCGCGTCATAGATGAAACCTGCGGAATGCACGAGCCTATCGCGTGCGATCACCCGCACAACCATGGCGAGAACCAGATCAACGTCCTCATCCACGACGGTTCGGTTGTGGACGTGACTCCCGCTCACAGTCTCTGGACCAGTTGCGCGGACCTCGGATCGAACGCATGGATGCAGGGACCGCCAAGTCCCCGATCCCAGTGGAGCCTGAAGGAGCTCGAACGGCAGAAGACACTCCGGTACGTCTACCTCGGCGCGATATTCCTTGTCGGCTTGATTGTAGGGATACTGCTCCTGCGTCGGGCAATGGCGAGGGAGAATCGCGGACCAGGCCGTGAGTGAGGCTAGAACGGGCAGGCTCCTTTCAAGGCACTGTGCTGCTGCGTCAGTCCTGAATGAGGCGCCCACGGGACACGACGTTTTACTGTCTCGTCAGGGTCTCTGGAAGTCGTTCTTCCAGAATCCGGTCGGGCCGGATTTCTTCAGGGTCCTTGACGCTCTTGGCGCTCTCGGCGTCTTCGCGGATCACTGGCCTCTTGGGAGTCAAGGCCTACTTCGCTGCTTGGACAGTCCCTCACGCCGCACCCAAGGTCAAAGCTGCGGCTTTGACGCTCCAAAGCCGGCGGCCCATGCTTCCAGAGCCGGATGACTCATGCCTTGAATTGCATCCTGTAGAGCCTGGCGTAGAGGCCGTCTGCCTGGATAAGCTCTTCGTGCTTGCCATGCTCGACCACGCGCCCTTCGTCCAGCACGATGATGAGGTCTGCGTTGTGGATCGTCGATAGCCGGTGGGCAATGACCAGCGTCGTCCTTCCCCGCATCAGCCGGCCCAGCGCTTCCTGCACGACCTGCTCCGATTCCGTATCGAGCGCCGAGGTCGCCTCGTCGAGCAACAGGATCGACGGGTTCTTCAACAGCGCGCGCGCGATCGCGATCCGCTGCCGCTGGCCGCCCGACAGCTTCGCCCCGCGCTCGCCGATCACCGAATCGTATCCGCTCGGCATCCCTGCAATGAACTCGTGGATGTTCGCGGCCTTCGCCGCCGCTTCGATCTCGGCCGGCGTCGCATCGCGTTTGCCATACCTGATGTTCTCGGCGATCGTCGTGTTGAACAGGAAGGTGTCCTGCGTGACGATCGCGATGTGCTTCATCAACGAGGCGCGCGAGATCTCCCGGATGTCCACGCCGTCGATCTCCATCCGACCTCCCTGCGGGTCGTAGAACCGGCAGACGAGGTCCATCAGGGTGGACTTGCCTGCGCCGCTCGGGCCGACGAGCGCAACGACGGTGCCGCGGTTCACTTCAAAGGAGACGTTCCTCAGCACGGATTCGTCTCTAGGTACCTGCGCGCGCGGGGCGGCGGCGGGTGCGGGTTCTGGGGCGTGGGGTTGACCAATACCCTCACCCCCGCCCTCTCCCAGAGGGAGAGGGAGACCGCGACCCCTTCCCTCTCCCAGAGGGAGAGGGGAACCCGCGCTCCCTCTCCCTCTGGGAGAGGATTCGGGTGAGGGCATCGCATCCGCGGAGTAGGAGAACGTGACATCGACAAACCGGATCCCGGTCTTCAGCTCCTCCATCACGACAGCGCCCGGCGGGTCCTCGGCCTGCGCGGGACTGTCGAGCATCTCGAAGATCCGGTCCGCCGCCGCAAGCGATTCCTGCAGAGTATTGTAGGCCTTCAGCGTCGTCCGCATCGGGTGGCTCAACGCCCCGAGCGCAAGCAGAAAGCCGGCCAGCGCGCCGGTTGTCAGCCCGAACTTCTGCTCCACCACCAGGTAGCCGCCAAGGAAAAAGATCGCCGCCAGCGCGATGGCGTATGAGAGCTGCACGATCGCGGAACTGAGCGCCTTGTTCCTCACCACCCTCAGCGATTTCGACAGGAACTCGTCGTTCTTCACCTGGAACTCGCCGATTTCGGCCTCCTCCATCTTGAAGGCCTTTACGATCCTGATACCCGTGAACATCTGGTGGATCGCCTCTGTCACGTCGCCCAGCTTTGACAGACTCCGTTTCTTCGCGCGCCTGATGCGGCTTCCGATCTTCACGAGGGGCCAGAGCAGGATCGGCAAGAGCACCAGAGTGGCGAGCCCGAGCATCGGCGAAAGGAAGAACGCGGCCCCGAGCGCCGCGAGGATCATGAACGGCTGCAGGAGCACGTCGCCGAAGAGCACCTCGACCGCGTTCTGCGTGGCAGCGACATCGTACGTCAGCCGCGAAAGGATGTCGCCCGCCTTGCGTTCGTGGTAGAACCCGAGCGGCAGGTCGAGCATGTGGTCGCACACCGCCATGCGGACGTCGACCATCACCTTGAGCATTATGTACTTTTCGAGGTAGTTATGGAGGTAGTCAAGTACCGCTATCGGGACGGAGATGCCGAGCGCCAGAAGA
>JAVHLO010000003.1:11490-22305 GCA_031082105.1 Planctomycetota bacterium | reverse complement strand
AGAGACAGGTTTCGCAGGAGGATCCAGTCGAACTTGGACAGGGCGTCATCGAACAGCGGTTTTGCCAGGATAACCCTGCCCTGGTACAGGGCGGAATACAGCCCCATCAGGACGAACATGACGACGCCCAGCACCCAGTACTTCTTCGCGAAGCCCAGGAGACGCAGGAGCGTCCGGAGCGAGGATGTCTTTTGTCGTGACATTACAGTGTATCACCTCTGTCATGCCGGCACTCTGTCTTCTGGATTCCCGCTTGCGCGGGAATGACATCCGTCTGGATTCCAGGCGATACTGGAAAAGTCCTCATGGATCAGGGTTGATTCTGTTCTCCCCCGCCCCCTTGCTGGGGATGGCCAAGCTGGGGGGTATGAGCGTCAATGGGCCCGCAACGCATACCCGTCGCAGAATCACCCCTCCTTCGACCCTCCCCCTTCGAGGGGGAGTGAGTCCCCGAATGTAACAAGACCCATTTCGGACCGCTTGGCGCTCTGTAACGATCCGAATTCCGGGTAGCTTGTCGCCTACAGCTCCCTTACGGTCGCGGCACCGATTCCTGAATTCCGGATGTCTGAACCACTAGTCGCCCTTCTTCTCGGCGGGTTTCGTGACGACGATGAGCGCCTTTTCCGGGGCCAGGTATGTCTTCACGATTCGCTTGATGTCATCGGCGGTGACGCTGCGAATGTGGTCCGGGTACTTCTCCGATCCGTGTTCACCCATGACGTAGATCGTGTCGAGCGCTACCGACATGGCCTGCGAGCCGTTCGTCTGTTGCTCGGAGATATACGCGCCGATCACGCTGTTCTTGGCGCGCTCGAGCTCCTCGGCCGGTATGGGGTCGTTGACCAGCGAATCAAGCTCGCGGCGCACCCCTACAAAGAACTTGTCGATCTTGTCGGGCGTGCTACGGATGTAGAACCAGACGTAGCCGCGATCAAGCTGTGTGCGTGAAACACACCCGAGCTCATAGGCAAGCGCCTCCTTGTCGCGCAGATTGATGAAAATCCTTCCGCCCATGCTTCCGAGGATCGAATCGAGCACGTCGAAGGCGTACCTGTCGGGTTCCCTCATGGTCACGGTCCTGAACGCCATTGAGCCGATGCCCAGGTTCTGCTGCGCGCCCTGCACGTCCTTCCTGACCGCCTCGGTCTGGTCCGGGATTTCCGGCAGCTTCATTTCCGGAATCGAGGCGTCCTCGAACGACTTGAAAGCCTTTCCGACAAGCTCGACAACCTGGTCCTTGTTCACATCGCCTATGATGGCGATCACCATGTTCTTGGGCCGGCAATAGGCGCGATGGAACTCGGCGAGGCTCTCCGGTGTAAGCTTCGAGACGGTCTCGATTGTGCCGTTGGGAAGCATGCTGTAAGGATGCGCCCCATAGAGCATCTTATGAATCTCTCGAATATTGGGCATGAACGGATTCTCCGCTTCGCGCTTCAGCCCCGCGAGCGCCACTTTCTTCAGCGTCTCGAATTCCTTCTCATCAAAAGACGGATTCATGAGCATATCGCCCAGCAGTTCGACCGCGAGAGGCAAATGCTCTTTCAGGACCGATATCGACACCATGAACGTGTTGCGTCCGGAAGTGGGCTCGATGTGACCTCCCACGGCTTCGATGGTCTCAGCGATCTGGGCACGTGTCCTGCTCTTGGTTCCCAGGGTCAGCATGTTGGTCATGATGTTGCAGACGCCGTTGTTCTGTTCCGTCTCCGCCCTCAGCCCGCCAAGGCAGGTGGCGCAGATCGAGACGAGGGGCAGCACAGGACGTTCCTTGACGACCAGGGAGATGCCGTTATCCAGCACGATCACGGGCAATGCCTGCACGCCGCCCGTCGAATCGGTCGGGACGGTCTTTGCGCCCGCGGTGTCGTCCGGTTCCGGTTCCGGGGTCATGCAGACCACGGTCATGTTATCCGCGCGAAAGTACTTGTTCGCCACATCCCTGACCTGTTCCGGGGTCACCTTCTTGATGCCTTCGACATACAGCTCATCGAAGGCGAGATTGGACGCCCAGAATTCACTTATCCCGAGCGCCTCCGCCTGTTCTTCGACGGTCTGGCGTCCGAACCAGTACTCGGCAAGGACGCGGTTCTTCGCGCGCTCGAGCTCTTCCGTGCTGATGAGCTCGGTCTTGAATCTCTCGATTTCACCGAGCACAACCTCTTCGATCCTGGCGGCATCCTCAGGCTCGTTGAATGTCGTCGACACGTAGAACAGGCCGGGATATTGGGGCGTGTGCGAGCCGGCGCCGATGCCGTTCACAAGCTTCAGCTCGTACTTCAGCTTTCGGGTCAGCCTGGAGGTCTCCCCGGCGCCGAGCACGAGCGCGAGCGTGTCAAGCGCGAAGAGGTCCGGGTCGCGCAGGGAGATTGTGTGGAAACCCAGCCGCAGTGTGCATATCTGGGCGTTGGGGTGCGTGACGACCGCGCGTCGCATGCCGACCTGGCGGGGTTCTTCCGGGATCAGGACAGGCTCGAGTGCCTTCCGCTCATAATCCTTGAACGCCTCTTTTATTGTCGGCATAGCCGTCTTCGCGTCGAAATCGCCGACCATGACGAATGCCATGTTGTTGGGGACGTACAATTTCCGGTAGTAGCCGATCAACTGTTCCCGGGTGATCGTCTTGAACTGAGGCAGGTACCCGCCGACGGGATGACGGTAGGGATGCGCCTGGTACGCGAGCGGAGCGAACGTATAGTAGAGTTTCATGTTCGGATCGTCGCCGTCTTCCTCCAGTTCTTTGACTATCACGTCCTTTTCCTTCTTCGTTTCCTCCTCGTCGAAAGAGGAGTTCATGATGACGTCGGACAGCGCATCGAGTCCTTTGTCGAAGAAGGCGCTCTGTATCGTAACGTGGTATACTGTGAGGTCCTGGCGGGTATTTGCGTTCAGTGATCCGCCTGCGGCCTTGATCTCCTGCGCGAACTGGCCGACAGCGCGTTTCTTCGTCCCCTTGAACAGCATGTGCTCGACGTAGTGCGAGACGCCGGACCCGAGCATGTCCGCCTCGTAGATGGCGCCGGCACGAAGCCAGACCTGCATGGTGAGGATCGGCGCCCCGTGGTCTTCCTTCAGGATGACCACCATACCGTTGTCAAGCACTTCGCGAAGCGGCGCAGACACGGGCTTTTCGGCCTTCTCCTGGGACACGGCCGGCCCGACGCAAAGCACCAACAATGCGCCAAGCAGCAGACAGAAAACACGCACTGGCTTCATGGGAACCTCCAACAAACGACACGACCTTCGGCAAACCTTCAGCAAGGCCCCGCGCCGACGGGGCCATAGACATAGCCGCTACTTGCTCTCCTTCCACCAATCTTGCCACACCCTGACTGCCTCATCCAGTTCCGTGGTTGTCGACGCCGCGGTCAGCGGGCGCTTCAGCCCGGTGATTCCCTCAAGGAGCTGCGAGACGACCGCATAGTACTGCGTCTCCTTGTTCTCGATGATCTCCAGCAGGAACGGGACCGCATCCCGCCCCATGCCGAGAATCTCCGCCGTAGCCTTTTTGGCCGCCCCCGCTTCCGTACTCTGCATCTGGTTGAGCGCGGCGTGGATCTTGACACGCTGCGCTTCGCGTTCCGCCCGGAGCGCCGCCATCTTCTCCAAACATCTCTGTCCGAGTTGGGCGACCTTCTGCTTGAGATCCTCCGGCAATCCCGGCTCCGCGAGGAGCGCTGCGATGGCGGCGTTGCCCTGTTCGAGTTCCGACGCGTCGAGCATCAAAGAGACCTTGTTGATACGCAGGTTCCAGTACCGCACGGAACCCGGTTTGGCCCGGGCGATCATATCGTCACAGAGGGCCACGGCCTTCTTGTACTGACGCGTTCGACCATAGGCCGCAAGCAGTGCGGACTCGGACCACTCGGTCATACCGCCGTTGCCGCGCAGTTTTTCGAGGACGGCAATGGCCTCGCCATCCTCGCCTCCGTCGATGAGCACGCCGGCCAGCAACGTACGCGCGCGATTCGTCTGTTCCGCGGTCAGCGGAGCTTCGGCGCGCTCGCCCAGCAACTCTTGCAGCAAACCGATCGTTCGTCGTCGCACGTCAGCATTGACGGAGGTAGAACCCGAGCAATGCTCCGCAATATCGAGGAGCGCCCGGGGGTCGCCGGCGGCCAATTGAAGCGCCGCCTGCCATGCGTCCGAACCGACCGCTTCGCTCTCCTTCGCCGCCCTGAGCAGGGCCGGCACGGCGTCTTTCGATCCCATCGCCCCGAGCGCGACCGCCGCCGCCCTCCGGACGGCAGCCTCCTGATCGTTCTCCAGCAGATCCACCAGCTTCGCGAGGAGTTCCGTTGCGCGCAGGCGACCGACGGCGGAAACCGCGGCCTGCCGCACGTCCGGGAATTCATCGGAAAGCAGCGGCTCGAGGTTCGCGGCAGCGGCCGGGGAACCGATGCTGCCCAGTGCGTTCGCAAACGAGACACGCAATCTGCGTTCGGCCAGCAGGCTGGCCTTCACGGAGAGGATTGCGGCCTCCGACTCGCGCTCGCCGATCTCGCCGATCGCGTCAACAACGGCCGCAAGCGCGTCGGTGGACAGGTCCTTTTCAAGCAGCGCAGTGATGCCCGGCAGAGCTTGACGCGCCTTCAGTCTCCCCAGACTCTCCACAACAGCCGCCAGTGTCGCCGCGTCGTCGGTCGACAGCGAATTCATGAGGGCGGCGACAGATTCCGGGTAGTTCAGCTTGCCAAGGGTCTGCGCAACCGCCTTTCGAATCCCCGGACGCGGATCGTCCATGTGTACCGCGATTTCACCGGCAGTGGCGGCATCGCCTACGCCCGCCAGTACGCGCAACGCCAGCAGTCGCACATCCTCCGCGTACTCCTGTGAGACCAATGCCACCAAGTCGGGGCGCAACTTCTGCGCGTAGGAGGTCTCCATCTCCGCCAGCTTGGTCAGCGAAATCCTGCGCAATTCCCTGTCGGTCCCGGACAGCAGCCGCCTCATCAAGGCCACAATTTCTTCCTCGCCCTTCTCCGTTCCACGAAGCGACTGAAGCTGGGTCGACAGCCACTCCCCGGCCAGACCGGAAAGCCGCCTTCTCGTCTCGACGATCGAGTCCTCGAGCCAGCGCTCTCTCGGTCTCTGGCTGTTCTCCGCCCACCACTTCAGCCAGTCCGCATCATCCGTGAACGAGCGGCCGGTGAGGCTCTCCAGCGCCCTCTTAATATCGTTCTTCAGACCGCGGTCCGCGGCGGACAACTGCGACACGAGAAACTCCACCGCGACCGGGCTCCTGGATTGCGCGAGCAGCGGCAGTTGCGGTGCCCAGGCCGCGTAGGCCGGGGCGCCCTTCCGTCGAAGCAATTCGACAGTGGCGGAAGCCACTACTTTCCCCTCGTATGCGGCCAGGATGATGCTCCGCACCTTGGGCGCAGCCACGCTGTCCGAATCCACAAGGGCCAGGAATTGAGGCAATAGCCGGACGGGCCGCATGGAGACAAGTACCTCCAGCGCGTCATCGGCAAGTGGCGCCGCCTCGTCGTCCAGCAGGAGCTTCGCCAGCACCGCGAAGTACTCCGCACCGTCCGATGCGCCCACAAGCAGCTCAAGCGCAGCACGTCTTTCAGTCGATTCGCCCGCAAATACACGGTCACGCAGCTCGCCCGGTGGCGGAATCTCGTCTTCCACCCCGTTCGCGGAATTGTCCTGCCGCGAGCCCATGACATCCGCCGGACCCCGATTGCCTTCAGTCGAGACCGGCGCCGTATCCGCCGCGGCCGGTGTGCGACCCGACGAATCAGCGCAGCCAATGAGCAAAATGCCGGCCAAGTATGCGGCCAGCCCCGTGAGCAGCATCATGCACCTCGGTTGTAGGGCAATCGCAGACATCTGTCGGATTATATCAATTCGGAATCGAGCGTGCAACAAAAAAGGAAAAGACGAGAAACGCTTGACAGCCGGCCTCAAATTAGTAGAATGTACGCGCAGCAACACCAGAAACAGCAAGAAGTTCCGCACACTGGCGGCCTGTTTCGCACAATGCTATTCGGGGGTCAGGTTCCATGTGGCTCATTGAGAAGTACATCAAGTACGGGGTGATTTTCGTCGTCCTCTGGGCGCTGCTCTTCCTCCAGCTCAACTACGGATGCAGCAAGGTGAAGAGCATGCAAATGCAACCGCTCATGGACAACGAGAAGTACTTCGTCTACAAAAAGTCCAGCGACATGGATGATCTCAAGACCGGCAGCATCATATACTATGAAAGGGCATACCGCGGTTTGAAGGAAATCGACATGGTCGGCCGGGTCGTCGCACGTGAGGGTGAGCGCATAAGGATAGAGAGCGGCAATGTGATCCTGGACGGGACCGCGCTGGCGGAAGCGTATGTCAACGAAGACAACCGGTTCAGCGAGAGTTTCGAGGAGATACAGGTCCCGAAGGGACACGTGTACGTGATGAACGACAATCGGCGACTGCCGACCATGCCCGACTCCCGGCGATTCGGCCCGCTGTGGGCCAAGTCGATCATCGGCATAATCAAAGAATAGCGGAAGCACGGCTGTTCTTCACCGAAGCGGAATCCTGGAGGTCATGAATGAAAGTCAAGCAATGGCGTTTCACAACGGTCTCGGCGATCGAGTTCGGCGCGGCCATCTTACTCGGCCTGATCGCGCTTGGCATAGGCTGGAGTGCCTATCTCGACACCAGGCTGTATTTCAACTTCCGGACCGGCATGCGCAATTTCGGCAGCCGCGAATGGGGAAAGGCCCTGGAGAAATTCGACAACGCGATCAGGTTCCGGCCGAGCTATAGGTATTCGCACGAATTCCAGGCAATGATCAACACCTACCAGGATCAGCTCGACCTCGCCGAGCAGACGTACACAGAGTACCTGGAGCGCTTCCGCAACCCCGTCCCAGCCCGAATCGGGCTGGCGGTAGTCGCAATGAAGCGGTACGATGCGACCAAGAACAGGGACTACCTGAAGACGGCAGTCGAACACCTCGAGGCGGCCAAGGCAATGGATTCCAAGTGCGCCGAGGTCCCGATATGTTTCGCCCATATCGCCCTCCTGGAGGGCAAGATGGAGGACGCGCGCCGGTGCCTGGACGAGGTGGACCGAGACAAGCTGCTCCCTACACTCGACGGCATGGTGGACTATCACATCGCCCGTGGAGTCATTGCGTACGCCAAGGGCACTCCCGACGCTGGCGCGACCGCTTCGAGAGAGTTCCGCCGCGCATGGCATCTCGCGCCGGAACGAATCATCCCGCTCGCCAACTTCACATACATGCAAGGCAAGACGCTCTCCGAGGGGAAACTCATCGATGAGTTTGAGGAGCAGCGGCTCAACATGATGGCGGAGGACATCAAGTACACGTACGAGATGGACATGGAGAGGAACATCGCGCTGAGGGGCGCGCTGTACAGCTTCTGGATAGGCTGGGGACTGAACCACTACAACAGCCGGCGCGATGTGCGTCTGGCCAGCGACAGGTTGGACCACGCGTACATGCTGGACCCCAAGCGGCCGGACGCGGTCCTCTGGAAGGCCAGCCTGCACATGAAGGAGTCCAAGATACAGGACGTGCGCGACGACAAGCGCAAGGAACACATGCACGAAGCCTTCAAGTACTTCCACAGCGTCACCGAGGGGCAAGTCAGCAAGCAATGGGTTCCGGACATCACGCCCGAACTGATGTCCACGTGCCTGAACAATGAGGCCGTCCTGACAGTTCGCACGGCCTGGGACGTCGACAGGGGACCTGATTCCATGTCGCTGAAAGAGGCCAGCAAGAAGCTGCAGGAGGCGCTGAAATCGGCCCCAAATGATCACTTGCTCCTCCGCAACCTGGCGGTAGTCTTCGACAAGCAGAGAGACTCTGAGAATGCGATCTTCTACTACCGCAAGAGTCTCAGCGTGAAGCCGGAACAGCCCGACCTCGAGCAGCGTATTGAAGAGCTTCAGCTCCCTCCGGAGACGCCGCCCGAGGAGCCGCCCAAGTAGCGAGCGAGGTACCGATGGCGATGGAGATTGTCGAATCCTGACGTTGGAGAAAGAAGATGATCTGCCCGCGATGCAATTTCAAGAACGACGCAACGACGATGTACTGCCGCGCGTGCGGCGCCCAGATCAAATACACGGATGTCCGGGTGAAAGACACGTTGAAGGAGGAGATGGAGCAGCAGCAGGCCGACCAGTGGGAGGAACAGACACGCCAGTTCCTGGTGCTGGGAATATGCCTGTTCCTGATCGCCATCACCTGGAAGATAGTCTTCAGCAACCCGGACCCGCCGAAATGCTATGTCCTTCCCCCGTGCAGCGACAGGGCGTCGTACGCGCAGATCAAGTACGAACACCAGCTTGTGGTCGAAAGGGAGGCGCTCGAAGTCCCGAAGACGAAGTAGACAGGAGAACTATCCCGGACCGTCCCACCGGCAATCTACCTGCACAGTATC
Source organism: Planctomycetota bacterium (assembly GCA_031082105.1). GTDB lineage: Bacteria > Planctomycetota > MHYJ01 > JACQXL01 > JAVHLO01 > JAVHLO01. Next base: position 13,893 of record JAVHLO010000003.1, on the reverse strand, counting down.
CCACTCCCGGCCCGTCACCGGCTCATCCTCACAACGCCCCTGACCAGCGCGGAGAATCGCGCAGCGACCCGCCGGGTCGTTTCGAGCACTTCCGTATGCGAAAGGACCGTCTTCGCGAGTCCTGCGGCGCGGTTCGTGATACACGATATGCCGAGCACCCTCATTCCGGCGTGACGGGCGGCGATGACCTCCGGAACCGTTGACATGCCCACCGCGTCGGCCCCCAAGCGCCCAAGCATCCTGATCTCCGCGGGAGTCTCGTAGGACGGGCCGGGCATCGCCGCGTAGACGCCGCTCTTCAACCGGAACCCGAGCAGGCGAGCCGACCTCTTCGCCAACGCCCGCAGTCCGGCATCGTACGCCGCGCTCATGTCGGGAAAGCGCTCGCCGAAATCCGCAGCGTTGGGCCCGCGCAACGGATTCATCCCCATGAGGTTCAAGTGGTCGGAAATCAACATGAGGTCGCCCGTACGAAACCGGTCCGCGATTCCGCCGGCAGAGTTCGTCACGATCAGCGTCCCCGCGCCCAACGCGGACATGACACGCACAGGAAAGACCAGGTCGCCCGGACCGTAACCCTCGTAGTAGTGGCACCTCCCCTGCATGATCACCACGGGTCTGTCTTCGAGCCTTCCAAGCACCAGCACGCCGCTGTGGCCGGGGATGGTCGACACCGGAAAACGCGGGATGCTCTTGTACGGAATGGAACACCCCGCCGCGGCGACGCGCTCGGCGAGCGCACCAAGTCCCGAGCCCAGTATCAGCGCGATCTGCGGTTTCTCCCGCGTATGCTTGCGGATGTAACTCAGCGCGCCGGCAACGGCAGCGACGGTACGCATGGCCGGGGGACTCCTCATGAAGACGGGAAGTGAACGCTGACGGCTGGAGCGGCCAGCGGGACTCGAACCCGCGACGTCGACCTTGGGAAGGTCGCATTCTACCGCTGAATTATGGCCGCATCAAATCGGCGGCGCAGGCGGCGCCTCACGAGCGCTGCAGGCCGCATAAATAGATATTATCGCAGAGATGCGCGCGTTTGTCAAGAAAACCCGCGACTGCGGGCGCAGGCTCGGTTCGCGGGCTTCGCGAGTACTCACTTAGTTGACAAACCGGCCGCACGACGATATTATTACTCCAACATGAGCCGGGACGCCGGCCGGAATTGGGATCGTAGACCGTTTTCTCATTGCTTTCGTTTGAGGACCGGACCATGGACAAAGCCAGAGGCGTATTGGGCGCGATAATCGTTGTCGTCATAATTATCGTCGCCGTGTTCTTCGGATCGAAGACCGATAAGGCCGTGGCCTACAACGACAAGATCGTCGCCCAGCAGGCCAGGATCGTCAAGGCCATGACCGATGTGTTCAATGCAGATGACCCCAGTGTGATGGGTCAGAGACTCGACGCGGCCATTCCCGTGATCGACGACGCGATCAAGACGGTCAAGGCCATGGACGCGTTCGAAGGCAACACGGAGCTGCGCGACACGGCCGTGAAGCTGTTCGAGTTCTACAAATCCATAGGCGATGTCGACTACCGCGAGATGATCGAGATCGGCAAGAAAGGGCCGGAACCTTCCGAAGAGGACCAGAAGCGAATGATGGCCATACAGGAAGACGTGAGCCAACGCGAGGAGGTCCTGGACGCGGAGATGGAGAGGGTGCAGGCGGCTTTCGCTTCGAAACACGACTTCCAGTTGAAGCCGACCGAACTGCCAAGGTAGCCTGACGCGCGCGATCCGGGCTATTTCACGCGCCTTATGATATGGAAGCCGAACTCGGTCTCAACGATGCCCGAGATCTGACCCGGCTTCAGCTCGAAGACGGCCTTTTCGAATGCGGCCGTCATCTGTCCCTTCGATATCCTTCCGAGGTCGCCGCCCTTTTCCTTCGACGGGCAGTCGGAATTCTCCTTCGCAAGCGCGGCGAAGTCCGCGCCAGCGGCAGCCGACCTCTGGAGAATCTCCTCGGCGAGTTTCTTCGCCTCTTCCTTCGTACGCGTGGAAGAACTCCGCACCGCGCCCTGATACGAGATCAGGACATGGCTCACGGTGACACCATCCGCATCACCCGCGGCGGGCTGACCGGCCTCGTCCGTTGAGCCGGGAGTCCCGGGCACCGCGCCCGATGAATCGCCGGACGAGCCGTCCTCCGGCTCATCCGCCGGGTCATTCGGAGGCTCTTCCACGGGCTTCTCGAAGTCCTTCACCGTCTTGTTCACCGCGTCGAAATCCCACTTGCCGATCCTGTAGACATAGACCTTCTCGGTCAGCTTGTCCGGATCGTCGGCGAGCGCCGAGAAGATCGCCTCGATGCCGGACTTCTTCTGCGGGAAGCAAACGTAGTACTCGTCCTTGTCCGGGGCCTTTCCGAACTCCAGGGCGTGCTTGAGCACCGGCTGACC